>NZ_JBIUYA010000033.1:0-66836 GCF_044744285.1 Pseudomonas sp. NPDC087336
ACCGTCGTCTGGCTTTCGACCGTAATCGTTCGAAAGCTATCGTTGGTAAGCTCTTCAACGACCTGGGCAAGCGTTACGCTACCCGTGAGGGTGGCTACCTGCGCATCCTCAAGTGCGGTTTCCGCGCTGGCGACAACGCGCCTATGGCGTACGTCGAGTTGGTTGATCGTGCTACTGCTGGCGAAGCTGTATCCGCCGAGTAAGACGTCAGTCTGAAACAAAAAACCGGGCCTAGTGCCCGGTTTTTTGTGCCTGTAAGTAAAGCGCGCTGCGTACAAGCTTTTAACCGCTTCAAGTGGTCATCATGGGTCGGGGATGATCATTAGTAATTTTCTATCGATGCCTGCAGGTTAATGAATTTGTAGGTGTCACATTGATGATCAATACTCCTTCTCAGCCGATTAGCCGGCAGTTCAAGACCGACAGAGGAAGGAAGATCACATGAGCCAAAACAACACGCTTACAACCGCCAGTGGCGCTCCTGTCGCCGACAACCAGAATTCCCGCTCCGCCGGCCCTCGCGGCCCATTGTTGCTCGACGATTTCCACCTGATCGAGAAGCTTGCACACTTCAACCGTGAAAACATCCCGGAGCGTCGCGTGCACGCCAAGGGCTCGGGTGCTTACGGTACCTTTACCGTTACTCGCGATATCACCCAGTACACCAGCGCCAAGCTGTTTGAGGCTGTCGGTAAGCAAACGCCAACTTTCCTGCGATTTTCCACAGTCGGTGGTGAGCGCGGTTCGGCGGATACCGAGCGCGATCCTCGCGGCTTCGCGCTGAAGTTCTACACCGAAGAAGGCAACTGGGACATTGTCGGCAACAACACGCCAGTGTTCTTCATCCGCGATCCGCTCAAATTCCCGGACTTTATCCACACCCAAAAACGTCTGCCGCAAAGCAACCTCAAAAGCGCACAGGCGATGTGGGACTTCTGGTCGCACTCTCCAGAAGCGTTGCACCAGGTCACCATTCTGTTCTCTGACCGGGGCATTCCCGATGGCTACCGCCACATGCACGGTTTCGGCAGTCACACTTACAGCCTGATCAGCGCCAGTGGAGAGCGTCATTGGGTGAAGTGGCACTACAAGACCCAACAAGGGATCAAGAATCTCGCACCTGCCGAGGCAGCGCGGCTGGCGGGTACCGATCCGGATTACGCCCAGCGCGACTTGTTCGAAGCCATTGAGCGCGGTGACTTCCCGAAATGGCGAGTGTGCATCCAGATCATGACCGAGGCTCAGGCTGCAGCGCACTACCAGAACCCGTTCGATGTGACTAAAACCTGGTCACAGAAGGAATTCCCGTTGATCGAAGTCGGTGAGTTGGAGCTTAATCGAAATCCACTGAACTACTTCGCCGAGGTCGAGCAAGCCGCATTCGGCCCAAGCAACATGGTGCCAGGTGTAGGTCTGTCGCCCGATCGCATGCTGCAAGGTCGTGTGTTCGCTTACGCGGATGCGCACCGCTACCGTGTCGGCACCAATCACCAGCAGTTGCCGGTCAACACGCCACGCAGCGCGGTGAACACCTATCAGCGCGATGGCTCCATGGCTTTTGGCAGCAATGGTGGTGCGGCGCCTAACTACGAGCCCAACAGCTACATCGAATCGCCAAAGCAGGCGCCTCGTTATGCCGAGCCAGCGCTGGTCTTGAGTGGTGCCGCCGATCGCTACGATCATCGTGAAGACACTGACTACTACAGTCATGCCGGTGCGTTGTTCCGACTGATGAGTCACGAGCAGAAAATGCTGCTGGTCAATAACATCGCCGGCGCCATGGCAGGTGTTTCCACCGACGTCGTTGATCGTCAATTGCAGCATTTCTACAAGGCCGATCCGGCGTATGGAGAAGGAATCGCAACGCTGCTCAACGTACAGCTTAACGAAGTCTAAATGAGAAGCAGAACCGCCCTTATTCGGGCGGTTTTTGCGTTATTTAACCTGCTTTTCTCAGAATATCTTCGCTTTTATTGCGTATGGCGAGTGACGTTGCGGTCAGGTTGGTTCAAACTACAGACTTTAAAGCAGGGAGATGTAGGGCGATGCAAGGCCACCCAGACGTTATCGATTACCTCAACACGTTGCTGACCGGCGAACTGGCCGCGCGTGATCAATATTTCGTCCACTCGCGGATGTATGAGGACTGGGGTTTCACCAAGCTCTACGAACGAATCAACCACGAGATGGAAGAGGAAGCAGGGCACGCTGATGCACTGATGCGCCGGATTCTGATGCTCGAAGGCACGCCGCGTATGCGGCCGGACGATCTGGATGTCGGCACCACGGTGACAGAGATGCTCGAAGCTGACCTGCGCCTCGAATACAAGGTGCGGGCCGCGCTGTGCAAGGGCATCAAGCTCTGTGAACAGCACAAGGACTATGTCAGCCGCGAAATGCTGCGGGTCCAATTGCATGACACCGAAGAAGATCACACCTACTGGCTCGAGAAACAGTTGGGCCTTATCAAGTTGATCGGTCTCGAGAATTACCTGCAATCCCACACCTGATTGCGGCGGATACAAAAAAGCCCCTGTCACTGATGAAGTGACAGGGGCTTTTTCATGGGGCCCGGTTAAGCCCGGTCGCGCTCCAGCAAAGGCTTGAGGTAGTAACCGGTGTGAGACTGCTTCATCTCGGATACTTCCTCAGGCGTACCGACGGCAATGATCTGCCCGCCCTTGGAACCACCTTCCGGCCCCAGGTCCACCAACCAGTCAGCGGTCTTGATGACGTCGAGGTTGTGCTCGATCACCACCACCGTATTGCCGTGGTCGCGCAGGCGATGCAACACGTCCAGCAGTTGCTGGATATCCGCGAAGTGCAGGCCAGTGGTCGGCTCATCGAGGATGTACAGGGTCTTGCCGGTATCACGCTTGGACAGCTCGCGGGACAGTTTCACCCGCTGGGCTTCACCGCCGGACAGCGTGGTTGCCGATTGCCCCAGCTTGATGTATGACAGGCCGACGTCCATCAGCGTTTGCAGCTTGCGCGCCAGGGCCGGTACCGCATCGAAGAACTCCCGGGCTTCCTCGATGGTCATCTCGAGGGTTTCATGGATGCTCTTGCCCTTGTATTTGATCTCGAGGGTTTCACGGTTGTAGCGCTTGCTCTTGCAGACATCGCAGGGCACATAGATGTCCGGCAGGAAGTGCATTTCCACCTTGATCAGGCCATCACCCTGGCAGGCCTCGCAACGTCCGCCCTTCACGTTGAAGGAGAAGCGCCCTGGGCCATAACCGCGCGAGCGAGACTCCGGTACACCGGCAAACAGCTCGCGAATCGGTGTAAACAGGCCAGTGTAGGTGGCCGGGTTGGAGCGCGGCGTACGGCCGATGGGACTCTGGTCGATGTCGACGACCTTATCCAGGTGTTCCAGGCCCTTGATGCTGTCGTGAGCAGCTGCTTCAAGGGTGGTTGCACCGTTGAGCGCCGTGGCACTCAACGGGAAGAGCGTGTTGTTGATCAGCGTCGACTTGCCTGAACCGGACACGCCGGTCACGCAGGTCAGCAGGCCGATAGGGATCTCCAGGTCGACGTTGCGCAGGTTGTTGCCACGGGCACCCTTGAGCGTCAGCGACAGCTTCTTGTTGCGCGGCGTACGCTTGGCCGGCACCGCGATCTTCACCCGGCCCGACAGGTACTTGCCGGTTAGGGAATCGGGATGGGCCATTACCTCGGCCGGCGAACCTTCGGCGACGATGTGCCCGCCGTGAACCCCTGCGCCCGGGCCGATATCCACCACATAGTCGGCCAAGCGAATCGCGTCTTCATCGTGCTCGACCACAATCACCGTGTTGCCGATGTCTCGCAGGTGTTTCAGGGTGCCGAGCAACCGGTCGTTATCACGCTGGTGCAGGCCGATCGAAGGTTCGTCGAGGATGTACAGAACGCCGACCAGGCCGGCGCCGATCTGGCTGGCCAGGCGAATACGCTGGGCCTCACCACCGGACAGGGTGTCTGCGCTGCGATCCAGAGACAGATAATCGAGGCCGACGTTGACCAGGAACTGCAAACGCTCGCGAATTTCCTTGAGGATTTTGTCGGCAATCTCGCCGCGGCGGCCAGTCAGCTTCATTCCTTCGAAATAATCGCAGGCGTCGCCGATTGGCAGGTTGGTCACCGCCGGTAGGGTTTTCTCGCCGACCCACACATGCCGCGCCTCGCGACGCAGACGGGTGCCGCGGCAATCGGGGCAGGACTGGGTACTGAGGAACTTGGCCAGCTCCTCGCGCACCGAGGCCGACTCGGTTTCACGATAGCGACGTTCCAGGTTCGGCACGATGCCTTCAAACGGGTGCGAGCGCTTGACGATATCGCCCCGGTCATTCAGGTATTTGAAATCGACGTTTTGCGAACCGCTGCCGTGCAGGATGCTCTTCTGCTGATCGGCCGGCAGTTCGTTGAATGGCACTTCCAGGCTGAACTTGTAGTGGGAGGCCAGCGAGCCAAGCATCTGGAAGTAATAGACGTTGCGCCGGTCCCAGCCGCGTATCGCGCCTTCGGCCAGGGTCAGCTCACCATTGACCAGACGCTTGATGTCGAAGAACTGCTTGACCCCCAGGCCGTCACACGTCGGGCAGGCGCCGGCCGGGTTGTTGAAGGAAAACAGCTTGGGCTCAAGTTCGCTGATAGCGTGCCCGCAGATCGGGCAGGCGAAGCGAGCGGAGAAGATCATCTCTTCGCCCGGCTCATCATCCATCGGCGCCACCAGGGCGATGCCGTCTGCCAGTTTCAGTGCGGTCTCGAAGGATTCGGCCAGGCGCTGTTGCAGATCGGCGCGGACCTTGAAGCGGTCGACCACGACATCGATGGTGTGTTTTTTCTGTTTATCGAGCTTCGGTGCTTCGTCCAGCTCATACAGCTTGCCGTTGATCCGGGCACGGACGAATCCTTGTGCGCGCAGTTCTTCGAAGACTGAAAGGTGCTCACCTTTGCGCTCGCGAATGACCGGGGCCAGCAGCATGAGCTTGCTGCCCTCCGGTTGGGCAAGGACCAGGTCGACCATCTGGCTGACGGTCTGTGCCTCCAGGGGGATGTCGTGATCCGGGCACCGCGGAATGCCGACGCGTGCATAAAGCAGGCGCAGGTAGTCGTAGATTTCGGTGATGGTGCCGACAGTCGAGCGCGGGTTGTGCGAGGTCGACTTCTGTTCGATGGAAATCGCTGGCGACAGGCCCTCGATGGTGTCGACATCAGGTTTTTCCATCATCGACAGGAACTGCCGGGCGTAGGCCGACAGCGACTCGACATAGCGGCGCTGGCCTTCAGCGTACAACGTGTCGAAAGCCAGGGACGACTTGCCCGAGCCGGACAGGCCGGTGATGACGATCAGCTTGTCCCGTGGCAGGGTCAGGTCGATGTTCTTCAGGTTGTGGGTTCGAGCCCCACGAATCAGGATCTTGTCCAAGGTGGCCTCGCTCGGCGGGCGTCGAAAACGTAGGAGTATACGGCCAAATACTGGATGGATGCACACTATCGAATGTTGCTGATGCTGCCTTACATGAAAGCTCTGTCATCTACACGCGGCAAAGCGTCGCGATATACCCTGCCAATCGATGGGACTGGTAGAATCGCCGCCGGTTCACATGAGGTTTTTCCATGCACGATCCCCACAGCGAGCGCATGAGTGGCAGCGAGACCCGCGCGGCAAGCGGTCTGGCCCTGGTGTTCGCCTTCCGTATGCTTGGCATGTTCATGGTGTTGCCGGTCCTGGCGACCTACGGCATGGACCTGGCGGGAGCGACCCCGGCCCTGATCGGGCTGGCGATTGGCGCTTACGGCCTGACCCAAGCGATTTTCCAGATCCCCTTCGGCTTCATTTCCGACCGTATCGGCCGCCGTCCGGTAATTTACCTGGGGCTGATCGTCTTCGCCCTCGGCAGCGTCCTGGCGGCTAACGCCGACTCGATCTGGGGGGTGATCGCCGGGCGCATCCTGCAAGGTGCCGGGGCGATTTCCGCGGCGGTCATGGCGTTGCTCTCTGACCTGACCCGCGAACAGCACAGGACCAAAGCCATGGCCATGATCGGCATGACGATCGGCCTGTCGTTTGCTGTCGCCATGGTAGTGGGGCCGTTGCTGACCCGTGCTTTCGGGCTGTCCGGATTGTTCCTTGCCACCGGTGGCATGGCGCTGGTCGGCATCGTGATTGTGATGTTCATGGTGCCGCGCTCCACGGGGCCGTTGCAGCACCGCGAATCCGGCGTCGCCCGTCAGGCGTTGATCCCGACGCTCAAGCACCCGGACCTGCTGCGCCTGGATCTTGGTATCTTCGTGTTGCACGCGATGCTGATGTCGAGTTTCGTTGCCCTGCCGCTGGCGCTGGTCGAAAAAGCCGGGCTGCCCAAGGAGCAGCATTGGTGGGTGTACCTGACCGCGCTGCTGATTTCCTTCTTCGCCATGATCCCGTTCATCATCTACGGCGAGAAGAGACGCAAAATGAAACGAGTTTTGCTCGGCGCCGTCGTGACGCTGATGCTCACTGAGCTATTCTTCTGGCAGTTCGGCGATAGTTTGCGGACTCTGGTGATTGGTACGGTGGTGTTTTTCACCGCCTTCAATCTGCTGGAAGCTTCGTTGCCGTCGCTGATCAGCAAGGTTTCACCGGCGGGCGGCAAGGGCACGGCGATGGGGGTCTATTCCACCAGTCAGTTCCTCGGGTCGGCACTGGGCGGCATACTCGGTGGCTGGCTGTTCCAGCATGGCGGTCTGTCGGTTGTGTTCCTTGGATGCGCCGGTCTGGCTGCCCTCTGGCTGGCCTTTGCTGTTACCATGCGAGAACCTCCCTACGTGACAAGCCTGCGCTTGCCATTGTCGCCCGAAGCGATCCGCGAAGCGGGTCTGGTCGAGCGCCTGAAGGCTGTCGTAGGGGTAACAGATGCAGTGATAGTCGCCGATGAGGCGGCCATTTACATCAAATTGGACACCGAACTATTGGATCGCACCACCCTTGAAAGCCTGGTGAACAACCCGGCCGGGGCAGCGTGCGTAGCCTAGGAGAACGTAATGGCCCGTGGGGTTAACAAAGTCATATTGGTCGGCACTTGCGGTCAGGATCCTGAAGTTCGTTACCTGCCGAATGGCAACGCCGTGACCAACCTGAGTCTGGCAACCAGCGAACAGTGGACCGACAAGCAGACCGGTCAGAAAGTCGAAAAAACCGAATGGCACCGTGTGTCGATGTTCGGCAAGGTCGCGGAAATCGCCGGCGAATACCTGCGTAAAGGTTCGCAGGTCTACATCGAAGGCAAGCTGCAGACCCGCGAGTGGGAAAAAGACGGTATCAAGCGTTACACCACTGAAATCGTGGTCGACATGCAAGGCACCATGCAGCTGCTGGGCGGTCGTCCTCAACAGGGTGACCAACAAGGCCAGGGCGGCGGTAACAACTACCAGCAATCCGCTCCGCGCCAGCAGGCTCCGCGTCCACAGCAGTCGGCACCGCAACAGTCGCGCCCGGCTCCTCAGCAGGCCGCACCGCAGCCAGCTCCGGACTTCGACAGCTTCGATGACGATATTCCGTTCTAAAACAGCTGTAAGCCCCAAGCTACAAGCGGCAAGCTGAAAAACAAAACCCGCACTTCGATCTGGAAGTGCGGGTTTTTTTTGCGGTGAAATTTCTGTGAATAAAATTTCAGTTCGCGAGGAATTCGTCGGTAGACACCACCTTGGCGTAGGCAAAACCCAATGCCGACATGAAAGCGGCATGCACGTGGGCGGCCGGGACGGTGAGGCCGTTGAATTCCAGGTCACGGGAGGCACAGGCATCGTGGATCACCGTGACGCTGTAGCCCAGGTCATTGGCAGCGCGGGTGATGCCGTCGACGCACATGTGGCTCATGCTGCCGACCACCACAAGCTCCTTGATGCCTTGCTCATCGAGAATGGACTGCAGTTCGGTCTCGCGGAACGAGTTGACGAAGTGCTTGAGCACCACCGGCTCATTATCCTGGTTGAGGACTTTCGGGTGCAGTTTCGCGCCGTCGGAGCCGGGGGTGAAAAACGGTGCGTCTGCGGAGGTGAATTCGTGGCGGATGTGCACTACCGAATCGCCGGCCTCACGAAAGGCCTTGAGCAGACGAACGGCGTTGTCCGCAGCGGCATCGGCGCCGGCCAATGGCCACTTGCCTTGGGGGAAGTAGTCTTTTTGGATATCGACTACGATGAGTGCTTGCTTGGCCATGACTGTTTCCTCGAAGTGCGGTTTGAATGTGGGATGAAGTATTGACCCTGGCAGACCGTCCGGGGATTGGCCGCACCGACAATAGAGGGGGGAAAACTGACAATGGATGCACAAAGGGCAATCGTCGAACTGGGCGTGTTGATCTATCCCGGCGCGCAGATGGCGGCGGTGCATGGGTTGACGGATCTGTTCGGGGTGGCCAACCGCATCGCCGCCGAGCATCAGGCCGCGCGCTTGCCTTTGTTGCGGATCAGCCATTGGCAGGTCGACGGCGAGCAGGCACCCGTTCGTGTCTATGACAGTCACCCCGCTGCGGACGGCGCATTGGTGGCAGTGTTGATTCCACCGTCTATTGCCGGGTTCAGCGAAGCCCAGGCGCCGCAAGCGCTGCTGCGTTGGCTTCGCCAGCAACACGCCAATGGCGCGACCCTGGGCGGTGTCTGTGTGGGTTCGCTGCTATTGGCTGAAAGTGGACTGCTCGACGGTCGTAGCGCCACCACTCACTGGACTTCCGCCAAAACCTTCGCCGAGCGCTACCCGGCGATCAAGCTCAAAGCCGAAACGCCCATCGTCGATGACGGCGACCTGATTACCACTGCCGGCCTGATGGCGTGGTCTGAACTGGGTCTGCGCCTGGTGGATCGTCTGTTGGGCCCGACCATCGCCACCGGCACTGCGCGTTTTCTAGTGGTGGAACACAGCGACAGCGCCAGTGAATGCGGCAGCAATTTCGCCCCGATTCTCAACCATGGCGATGCTGCGATTCTCAAGGTTCAACACTGGTTGCAAAGCACCGGGGCCACCGATGTTTCGCTGACGGCGATGGCTGAGCGGGCAGGGCTGGAAGAGCGGACGTTCCTGCGCCGATTCCGGGCGGCAACCGGACTTAAGCCCACGGAGTACTGCCAGCACCTGCGAGTCGGCAAGGCCCGGGAAATGCTCGAATTTACCAATGGCACCATCGATCACATCGCCTGGACCGTGGGATATCAGGATCCCGGGGCGTTTCGTTCGACATTCAAGAAGATTACCGGGCTGGCGCCGAGTGATTACCGGGCGCGGTTTGGGGTGATGCCGAGTGCGGCACCTCGATAGAACATTTACCAGGCGTGAGTCGTGCAAAATGCCAGAGTCTTGATGCGCGTCGTGCAGAATAAAGCAGACTCGGCGCTATACTTTATTCACAACTAACTGATTTCAAGACGGTTTTCCTTAGGGGAACGGTTGGCCTGAACTCTGCACCCCATCAGCTACATTCATTTAGCGACAACTGAAGGGGGACGCATGACCCCATCCAACCGCAAGAAACTGGTAGTCGCCCATTCGGTGCGCCCCGATGCGCCGCAGCACGAAGTCGAAACCAATCGCGCCCTGGCCCGTTGGCTGGCGCAGATCCTCGGGCTCAAATTCGGCGGCAGCTACGACTCGCAGGTGCATGGCGGGCGGGACATCTATCTGTTGCCGACCCAGACACTGGTGGGCGCCGCTGCCGCGAAGCAGTTGGGCGTCAAGGGCCCAGAGGATTTGTGGGGCGGTTACGTCGAGCACGATTTCATCTGCACCAAAGCCATCAGCCATGGTTTGTTGAACAGGCATGCTCATGCACCGCAAGGCTGGGCCCCGATGTTTTCCGAGCGGGTGCGCACGGTGGTGCTCGACGGTCTCAGTGTTTTCTCCTTCGACGATGCGCGGCCGGCGGCGGAGCATCTGCTTTACAGCGGTCCGATCCGCATGAAACCGATTCATGCCTGCGCCGGGCGCGGTCAGGAAGTCATCAACAGCCTCGACCAGTTCGACGAAATCCTCGCCCGCCCTGAAGCCAAGGCGATGTTCAATGAAGGTGTGGTACTGGAGCAGGACCTGGACCAGGTGATTACCCACAGCGTCGGGCAGAGTTTCATCGGCGCCAGGTTGCTGAGTTATTGCGGTGATCAATATTTGACCAAAGACGCTCGCGGCGAAGAAGTCTATGGTGGTTCTAACCTGCTGGTGGTGCAGGGTGGCTACGACGATCTGCTGGCGCTGGACTTGCCTGACGATGTGCGACTGGCAATCAGGCAGGCCAAGGTGTTCGACGCCGCCGCCGATGAAGCCTATCCCGGTTTCTACGCCTCGCGGCGCAATTACGACATCGCCCAGGGTATCGCCAGTGACGGCCAGCGACGCAGCGGCGTACTCGAGCAATCCTGGCGCATGGGCGGGGCCAGTAGCGCTGAAGTGGCGGCGTTGCAGAGCTTCGTCAACGATCCGGGGATGCGCGCGATTCGCGTGTCTTCGGTGGAAACCTATATCGATCAGCCGCTGCCGGCGGACGCCATCGAGGTGTACCGCGGTCCGGCAGAAAACAGTGATTTCCTCCTCAAGTACGTAACGGTCAAATCCTATGACGGCTAGAAGCGAAAGCATTCAAATCGACATTGACGACGAACAGATGAGCGGGACTTTTCTCAGCCCCAAATCGAAAGTCCCCGGCGTGTTGTTCGTGCACGGTTGGGGCGGGAGCCAGGAGCGCGATCTGGAACGGGCAAAAGGCATCGCCGGGCTGGGTTGCGTGTGTTTGACCTTCGACCTGCGCGGGCATACCGGCGGCACGGGTATTCCTTTGACCCGCGTGACCCGTGAAGACAATCTGCGTGACTTGCTGGCGGCCTACGACCGCCTGCTTGCGCACCCGGCGCTGGATACTTCGGCAATTGCCGTGGTCGGCACCAGTTACGGCGGGTACCTGGCCTCGATCCTCACCTCGCTACGGCCGGTGCGCTGGCTGGCGCTGCGGGTGCCGGCGCTGTACCGCGACGATCAATGGCACACACCCAAGCGAGATCTGGACAAGCTCGATCTGCGCGATTACCGCAGTACGTTGGTGCGCGCCGATGGCAATCGGGCACTGCATGCCTGCTCCGAATTTACCGGAGATGTGCTGTTGGTGGAGTCGGAGACCGACGACTATGTGCCCCACGCGACCATCATGAGTTATCGCGCGGCGTGCCAGCGGACCCATTCACTGACTCACCGGATTATCGATGGTGCCGACCATGCCCTCAGCGATCCTGTTTCACAGCAGGCCTACACCTCGATTCTGGTGGACTGGATCACGGAAATGGTGGTGGGTGAGCGGTTGAGCATTATTCAGTCAAAATGATTTGTGGTGTTCATGCGGGCGCCTTCGCGGGCAAGCCCGCTCCCACAGTGATCGTGGTGAACTCATTATTTGTGAACACCGAGAACCCTGTGGGAGCGAGCTTGCCCGCGAAGGCGTCAGGACTGACAGCAAAAATCACTTGGGTTTTTTCGAAATCCTCAGCGACTTGGCCTTCGCCTCCACCAGCAGATACATCACCAGGGTGATCAACAACGGCAACAGGAAATAAATCGCCCGGTACGCCAGCAACCCCGCCACCAGGCTGCCTCGCGATGCCTCGTGTTGCAGCAGTGCCACGAACACCGCTTCCAGCACGCCGAGCCCGGCCGGGATGTGGGTAATGACCCCGGCGATGGCGCTGATCAGCAACACGCCAAGCACCAGCGGATAGTCCAGTTTGCTCGGTAGCAGCGTGAAAATGACCGCGGCCATCAACGACCAGTTCAGCGCCCCGAGGGCCAGTTGCAGGACCGCCATGCGCACTGATGGCAAGTTGATTTCGACCCCGCGAATCGCCCACTCGCGGCGTTTGGAAAACTGGCAGGCCACGAGGTATCCCGCGCTCACCAGCAGCAACAAAACGCCCACGCCTTGCAGCGCGCCGCTACTGAGTTTCCAGCCTGGCGGCATGCGCACCAGCCCGCTGCTGAACACCGCGCCGGCAATCACCATGTAGCCAAACCAGTTGGTCGCCAGGCTCAGGCCGAGGATTTTCGCAATGTTGGCTTTGCTCACCCCGAGCCGCGAATACAGCCGATAGCGCATGGCAACGCCGCCGACCCAGGCACTCAGGTTGAGGTTGAAGGCGTAGCTGATGATGCCCACCGGCAGGATCTGTTTCCACGTCAGGTCCTGGCGGATGTAGGTGCGACCGATCAGGTCGAAACAGGCGTAGACCAGGAAACTTGTCAGGGTCAGTCCGGAGGCGATGATCAGGGTGCGCACCTTGAAATCGGCCAGGGTCTCGAGCACTTCACCCCATTCGATGCGCTGGGCAAACATCGTCAAGAGGACGATCAGCGCCAGGAAAAACAGCATCGTCAGCGGTCTTTTCCAACGGCTCCAGCGTGATTTGGCCGGGTGCTCGGCGTGGGACGCCGCGTGTGTTTCAGTGCGGCTCATGTTGATCGCTCCCGGTCGGTGGGGTGAACGCTTTCAGGCGTGGTTTATGCGCGGGTAACCAACCGGCCCATGCCGGGAAATGGCGCAGGAAGTGGAACACCAGAAAGCCCACGGTCATGTGCCAGATTCGCCCGCGCGGCGCTTTGTCCACCGACATGGCCTTGCAATGGTTATCGCTGAGTTCTTCAAGCCGATCGAACAGGTCACGGTTGAATGCGCGGTCACGGATCAACACGTTGGCTTCCAGGTTCATCGACAGGCTCAACGGGTCAAGGTTGCTGGAGCCGACGGTGCTCCAGTCTTCGTCCACCAGCGCGACTTTGCCGTGCAGCGGCCGGTCGCAGTATTCGAAGATTTTCACCCCGGACTTGAGCAGGTAATCGTAAGTCATGCGTGCCGCCAGTTTGGCCACCAGCATGTCTGGCTGCCCCTGCAGGATCAGTCGCACTTCGACCCCGCGGCGCGCAGCGTTGCGGATCTCGCGCAGTAATCGATAGCCTGGAAAAAAGTAGGCGTTGGCGATGACCACGCGCCGCTGCGCCGTGCGCAGCGCCAGCCGGTAAACCTCTTCGATGTCGGTCGCGTGCTCGGCGTTATCGCGGTACACCAGCCGTACCTGGCCATCGTGATCAGTGACGGCCAGTTCCGAACGCCGTTGCCGACGCCGTTGCCACCAGTATTTTGCGTGGGCCGGGCGACCGCACTGCAGCAGGGCAAAGTGATGGATGTCGGCCACCGCCGGGCCTTGCACCTCAACCGAGTAATCCTGCTTGGCCTCGGGGCCGAAATCGGCCAAATGATCGGCGGAGAAGTTGATCCCGCCAATGAATGCGATCGTCCCGTCCACCACCACGATCTTGCGGTGCAGGCGTCGGAACCAGTTGGTGCGGATGCCCAGGCGCTTGGGCGCCGGGTCGAACATTTGTAGATGCACGCCGGCACCGCTCAGGGCGGTGAGATAGTCGGCAGTCAGTTCTGCGCAGCCAAACCCGTCGAAACTGGCAGTTACGCGTACACCCCGTTGCGCCGCCTCGATGAGTACGGTCTTCAGTTCTTCACCGACCTTGTCCTCGAACACAATGAAGGTTTCCAGGAGGATTTCGGTTTTGGCCTGGCGCATGGCCTCGAACACCCTGGGGAAATAGGCTTCGCCGTTTTCCAGCAGTTCGACCCGATTGTTGCCTTGCCAACCGTACTCGACGTCGACGGCTGTCGGCTCGCTGATGGGCGGCGCAGCAATGGTGCTTTTCACGGTGTTTTTTTCCATCGACGGGATGCTCATAGCTCGATCTCCACCGACAACGGTGCGTGATCCGAGAGGTGCGACCAGGGGCGCGTCGTCAGTACCTGCGGATGGCTGGCCTTGAGGTTGCGTACGTAGATACGGTCCAGGCGCAGTGTCGGCAATCGCGCGGGGAAACTGCGCGCCGGCTTGCCGTGGTGCTCGGCGAACACTTCGCGCAAACCGCAGGGCTTGAGCAGGGCATCGGCGCGTTGGCGCCAGTCGTTGAAGTCACCGGCGACGATCACCGGTGCCTCGTCCGGCAACGACTCAAGCCGGCGCCGCAGTAACTGGAGCTGTGCATTGCGATGGGTTTCGCGCAAGCCGAGATGGACGCAAATGGCATGCACCTCCGGGCCTTCGCCCGGCAGGCGCAGCACGCAATGCAAAATGCCGCGGTTCTCGTGGCCGCTGATGGACACGTCGAGGTTGTCGTGCCGGACAATCTGGAATTTCGACAGCAAGGCATTGCCGTGATCGCCTGCCGGATAGACCGCATTGCGGCCGTAGGCAAACTGCGGCCATAGGGTGTCCGCGAGGAATTCATACTGGGGCATCGCCGGCCAATTGTCGTAGCGCTTGTGGTGATGTTCGTGAGTGCCGTGTACCTCCTGCAGGAACACCACGTCGGCGGATACACTGCGCACCGCTTCACGCAGTTCAGGCAGGATGAAACGCCGGTTTAGCGCGGTGAAACCCTTGTGGGTGTTGACCGTCAGTACGGTGAAACGGTGCACCGTGGTATCGATGGTCGCCTGCTCGTCGGTGGTGCCAACCGGTTCGGATACGCTCATGGCAGCACTCCTTTCAAGCGCGGCGCGATCAGCTGCGGATCAGCCGGTTGTCGCCCGTGATGCCAGGCATCGATCCGCTCAGCCCAACGCTTCAGGGCCTGAGGGGTGTAGCCGCTGGCGTAGAGCTCTTCGGCACCGTGCAGGCGCACGTACACGAAGTCGCTGGTAAGGTCTTCGCGATATGGCCATTTACCGGCGGTGTCGGCGATTACCAGGGCCGTGTTATAGCGTTTGAGCAGGCGCACAAATGCCGGATCGATGAAGCTCTCGTTGCGGATTTCCACGGCATGGCGCAAGAGCTTTTTTCTGCTCGCCTTGAGGCTGGCGTGGCCGTTAACGTGGGCATCGTGCTGGCGGGCGAGGGCGGCGGCCTGTTGGGTGTCGTGGGGCAATTGCTCGAGAAAGGCCTCGAACAGTTCTGCGTCGAATTTGAAGTTGGGCGGAAACTGCCAGAGAATCGGGCCGAGTTTTTCCTTGAGCTCCAGGACCCCGGAGGCAAAGAAGTTCGCCAGAGGGTTGTGGATGTCACGCAGACGCTTGATATGGGTGATGAAGCGCGGCGCCTTGACGCTGAACACGAAGTGCACCGGGGTTTCGGCATACCACTGGGCGTAACGTTCGGGCCGTTGCAGGGCGTAGAACGATCCATTGATTTCGATGCTGTTGACCGCCCGTGAGGCGAATTGCAATTCGCGCTTCTGGGCCAGCCCCTTCGGGTAGAAATCCCCCCGCCAGGGCGTGTAGCGCCAGTCTGAAATGCCGATGTGAATCGCCGCCATGTCGCCTCCCGTCTGACTGCCCCTGATCTTTTGATGACTGCCAGACGGTGACGAAAGTTTCGGTGGGACTACGGACGGTACACACTCGATAGACCACTGCAGATCAACTCTGTAGGAGCTGGCTTGCCAGCGAATGCGGTGGGTCAGGCAACGAAAATGTTGAATGACAAATCGCTTTCGCCGGCAAGCCAGCTCCTACAGGGGTTATCAGTGACCGGTGATAATGCGGGCAGCCCCTTCGGCATACACTGGCCCCAGCCGATCCAGGCGACCGCTCCACGCAGTCAACGCCAACGCCACCAACACCACCAACCCACCGATCCACGCGGTATGGATCAACCCCATGTGTGCAACGATCAAGCCCCCACCCCAGGCGCCACCGGCGATGCCAAGGTTGAACGCGGCGATGTTCAGCCCGGAAGCCACGTCCACCGCATTGGGCGTGTGATGTTCAGCCTGACGCACCACATACACCTGCAACCCTGGCACATTGCCGAACGCCACGGCGCCCCAGACGAGTACGGTGGCCAGTGCCAGCCACGGGTTGCCGGCGGTGAAGGTCAGCACGAACAGCACCGCGGCAAGCAGGGCGAAGATGAGTTTCAGGGCGCTGATCGGGCCACGCTTGTCCGCCAGTTTGCCGCCCCAGATGTTGCCGACTGCCACCGAGATGCCGTAGACCAGCAGCACCAGGCTGACGGTGCTGGCGCTGAAGCCTGCGATGTCCTGAAGGATCGGCGCGAGGAACGTGAACGCGATGAACGAACCGCCGTAACCGACCGCCGTCATGGCGTACACCAGCAGCAGACGCGGCTGTTTGAGTACCTGCAACTGCTGCAGCAGCGAAGCGGGTTTACTGTGGGCGATGTTTTTCGGCACATAGAGCAGGCTGCCGATAAAAGCGATCACACCCAGGGCCGATACGGCGAGGAAGGTTTCACGCCAGCCGAAATGCTGACCGATGAAAGTCCCCAGCGGTACGCCAGTCACCAGGGCCACGGTCAGGCCGGTGAACATGATCGCGATCGCGCTGGCGGCTTTTTCCTTGGGCACTAGACTGGTGGCGATGGTCGAGCCAATCGAGAAAAATACCCCGTGCGCCAGGCCGGTGACGATCCGCGCCAGGATCAGCGACTCGTAGCTCGGCGCTTGCCAGGCCAGAAGGTTGCCCAAGGTGAACAACACCATCAATGACAACAGCAGCAATTTACGCGGCACTTTGCCAGTCAGGGCGGTGAGTACCGGGGCGCCGACGGCGACGCCCAGCGCATACAGGCTGACCAGCAGGCCGGCCGACGGCAGACTGACACCGAGGTCGGCGCCAATGGTGGGTAACAGGCCAACGATGACGAACTCGGTCGTCCCGATGGCAAAGGCGCTGAGGGTCAGCGCGAGCAAGGCAATGGGCATGACTGCAACTCCGGTGGGTTGATTGGATGGAGCGCAGTGTCAGGGTTTGGGTCGTGCGGAAAAATACAGGGATGAGCATTTGATATTTGTCTTGAGCGCAAAGATTGCCGGGCATTTGCCGGCCAGCACCGAACTAGTCCGGCATTTCTCGATCAGTTCCTTACAGTCCTATCCAAAGGAGCGGATGCCTTGATCAGGCTCAAGACGGCGATATTACTGGGGGCGATGTTGTTCCTCGGCAGCGAGGAACTGGAGGCCGCGGCGATACCGGGGGTGCCGGCAGCGGCCACCGCCGCCACACCGCCGGCACACCCTGAACCCTTGGTACAGGGCGGATTGCTGGGGGCCATCAGTTCGAGCATTGATGACATCCAGAACAAGCTCGATTTCAACAAGGACCTGCTCGACGCCTGGCGCCTGCGCGCTGACCGTGCGGCCGATGAGGTGGATCAACTGGTCAATCGTCCATCGGCCCGTTCGAGCTGGAGCGTGGCGGGGGATTTCCTGCTGCTGACGGCGGTGTGGGCGGGTGTCTTCGGCCTGCTCTGGATGTTCGGCAAGTTCCTGGCCGAACGCCTGTGCCGCCATCGCTTGCTGCTCAGTCGAGAGCGCGGACAGGCATTACTTGGCTATGTATTGCCCTACAGCCTCCCTGCGGTGATCAGCCTGCCACTGACGATTTATGCCAGCCAGTTCATGCCTGTATCGGCGGGTCGGGCGCTGGCGTTGTGTCTTGCCTATGCCACCAGCAGTGGCGTGTTCGCAGCAGCGTTGGTGATGTCCCTGGTGGTGCTGTTCAATGTCGGGCACAAACGCCGGGCGGTGCAGATCATTCGTCATGACAGCCCACGGCCGCTGTTCGCGATCGGCTTCCTCGTCGCCCTCAGCGATGCCTTGACCAGCCCGCAGATCGCGCACCAACTGGGTAACAATCTCACCAGCAGCATCGCCGTGTTTACCGGGCTGGCGGCCTCGATTTCCTTTGGTTTGCTGGTGATCCGCATGCGCCGTCCGGTCGCCCACGTGATCCGAATCCTGCCGCTGGCCCAGCGACGGGCGCAGCCGGCCTTGCGCGAAACTCTGCGGATTTTTTCCGGGCTCTGGTACTGGCCGATCCTGTTGATGGTGCTGGTCTCTATCATCAACCTGATCGGCATTGGCGATGACAACCAGCAAGTGCTACGCAGCGCGCTGTTCACCACGGTACTGCTGATTGCGACGGTGTTTCTCAGCACCACGCTGCACCACTTGTTCAAGACCCGCAGCGAGTCCGACGTGCGCCGCAGTGGCGCCTACAAAGAGCGCTTCCTGAGCCTCTCCCATGCGCTGTTGCGTATCGCCATGGCCATCGTGTTCATCGATATCCTCGGACGAATCTGGGGCGTGTCACTGTTCGATTTTGCGGTCAGCAACGCCGTGGGGCGGGCGATCAGTGACTCGTTGAGCCATATCGGCTTGATCTTCCTGGTGACGTGGATGGTCTGGGTCGTGCTCGACACGGCGATCCAGGAAGCCCTGAAACCGCCGACCAACAAACGCGGGGCACGCCAGCCGAGTACGCGGGTCAAGACCATCCTGCCGTTGCTGCGCAATGCGATCAAAATCATCCTGGTGGTGATCTGCGCCATCACCACCATGGCCAATCTTGGAATCAATGTCGCGCCGTTCCTGGCCGGTGCCGGGGTCATTGGCCTGGCCATCGGTTTCGGTTCCCAGCAACTGGTGCAGGACGTGATCACCGGGTTGTTCATCATCATCGAGGACACCCTGTCGATCGGTGACTGGGTGGTGCTCGATTCCGGGCATGCCGGAACGGTCGAAGGCCTGACCATCCGCACCTTGCGCCTGCGCGACGGCAAAGGGTTCGTGCACTCGGTACCCTTTGGCCAGATCAAGGCCGTGACCAACCAATCGCGGCAATTTGCCTATGCCTTCTTTTCCGTGCAGTTCACCTATGACACCGATGTCGACAAGGCCATCGAACTGATTCGCGAGGCCGGGCATTCGATCAGCGACGACCCGTTCCTCAGGTACAACCTGCAAGGACCGCTGGATGTGTTCGGCGTCGACAGGATGGACCTCAATGGCGTGGTCCTGACGGCACAATTTCGCACCGTGTCGGGTGGGCAGTATGCGGTGAGCCGGGCCTTCAACCAGCGGTTGAAAAAGCTTGTGGATAACAGTCCGTGGGTGCATTTCGCGCAGACTTATCCACAGCAGGTCTTGATGCCGAGGCAGGCGGCGGAACCTGTGCATGATGGGGCGGCTGAGCCGGAGCATGCGGCGGTGTTGATGCCGGATCGGCCTCGGCCCCAATAAGCTGTCGTCAGGGATGGCCTCATCGCGAGCAAGCTCCCACAGTGATCTCGATTGTTCGCAAACTCTGTGTTCACCGACGAACCCTGTGGGAGCGAGCTTGCTCGCGATGAGGCCGTCCCAGACAACATCAATGCCGGATCAGCTTGCTCTGCACTTCAGCCATCGCCTGCTGATCCAGTTCCAACCAGAAATACTGCTTGCCCGCGATCTGCGCAGCAGCCGGCAAACCATCGCGATACACCAGTCGATTACTCGCCAGCGCCGGCACTTTTGCACCGGGCAGGAGGGTGCCGGCGAGGTTCAGCGGATCCACCCCGCAGATCGCGATCAAGCTGCCGTCATGGGGTCGGCGCCGCACTTCGCGCAGCAATGGAATCGCCTCCGGCAGCGCGAACTGTTCGCCCGCCAGGCCACTGACAAAGCGCCCACCACGAATCTCGCCCCGCGCTTCCAGCCGATGAAAGGTGCGCAGTAATTCCCGCCAGCTCGGCAGCCAATCGGCCTCCCGTTCCAGCAATCGCCAGAACACCACGCCGTAGCGGCGCAACAATATCATGGCGATGTGTTCCAGGGTGTCTGCCGGTGTTGGCCTCGGCCGCGAGTTATCCACAACCGGCGCGGCAACCCCGCGGCGCATCAGTGCCCAGCGCCCGGCATCGTCCATGCCGCCGACAAAGGCGCCGCGCCCTCGGCGACTACTACGCTGCTGGCGCTTGCTGGCCGGCGTAATCAGCGCCCGCAGGCCGGCAAAGCTGTCGGCGTTCACCAGCCCGGCACCGACCAGTTCCTGCAGGGCGATTTCCAGTTCCGAGCGCAACAAATGAGCTTCGTGAATCAGCTCATCGAAAAACAGCGCGCCGTGCTGGCTGAGGGCGGCGTGAACCTTCTGTGTCTTGGGCGACAGTTCGCTGACGGGCGTCTGCTCGGTCAAGTCGCTCCAGAGACCGACCCGTTGACGCGGCAACAACAGGATCGGCGTGCTGCGTAGCGCGGTGCCGGTGCTGCGGTTGCGCGCGGTCAGCCGGGTCCAGACCAGCTTGCCGCTACGGCACGCATCATCAAGCCAGGTGGGCGAATAGTCCTTGAGCCTCGCGGGCAAAAGGTCGCTGTCCCAGGCTGAAGCGGCGGCGGGGTAGCCTTCGAACTGAGCGACGATCGCCGGTAACATCGCGCTGCCCTGGCCTCGGGTGGCGTTGGACAGGTGCTGCCAGTCGAACAGAAAACGCATGAAATCCTGCAAGGCCACGGGCTCGATTTCCCGGCGCAGGCGCTTGACGGTGTAGCGATGAATTCGAGCCAGCAAATGTCGCTCGCACCACTCATCTTCAGTGCTGCCCGGAGTGAACCGACCGCGCAGCACGTAGCCTTCGCGTTCGAGTTGCGCCAGCGCCTGGCTGATTTGAGTCACCGGCAATTGCAGCGGTGCGGCAATCGCCTTCAACGGCAATGGACCAAAAGCGCTGAGCCGTGCGCGGATCACTTCAAGCACGGCGTCGTCCGCTTCCCAGTGTTCATCGAACCCCGGCAACGCCTCCAGCGCCGGCAACAAGACAGCCTGTGGATAAATGGCCCGCAGACAGCTCAGTCGTTCCCGCGCCAGCCAGAGTGAAGGGTTGATGCGACAGGCACGGCCGCTGTCGGCCAGGGTATTCAACCAATCGAGCCAAGGGGCGTTGGCGCTGGCCTCGGCTCCGGTGATGCACGCCAGGCTCATCAGCGCCTCGTGCATTTCATCCACACTGTTGGGCGCCGGCCAGGCTTCTTCGCGCACGGCGCCAATCGCCTCGGCGTCCAGTGCACCGAGGTCATCGGTGGATTGTGGCTCGCTCCAGCGCCGATTGATGACGGCTTGCGTGCGGCGCTCTTCCAGCGGCGCATCGTCAAGAAAGGTGTAGGGCCGGGCGCTGAGTATTTCCGCCGCCAGCGGCGAGGGCGCCGGCAGGTCGCGGCTGATCAGGCGGATCTCACCGCGTTCCATGCGCCGCAACAACGCCAGCCAGCCTTCGCTGTCCATGGCGTCGTGCAGGCAATCGTCGAGCGTTTGCTCCACCAGCGGATGCTCGGGAACTTCCCGTTCGCCGACCAGGTTTTCCACACAGGCAATCTGATCGGGAAAGACACTGGCGATCAGGTCTTCACTTTTCATGCGCTGTATCTGCGGCGCGACTTTGCGCCCGCCCGTATAGCGCGGCAACGCCAGCGCCACGCCGGCATTCCAGCGCCAGCGCACGCCGAACAGCGGCGCGTCGAGCACGGCCTGGGTCAGTATGTGCTCCGCGCTGTTGCTGTGCAGATAGCGCCAGACCTCATCCAGCTCAAAGCTGTGGCTGGTGGACAGCGACAAGACAATGGCGTCCTCGCTGGCGGCCGCCTGCAATTCGAAATTGAAGGTGCGGCAAAAACGCTTGCGCAGGGCCAGGCCCCAGGCGCGGTTGATGCGGCTGCCGAACGGGCTATGGATGATCAGTTGCGTACCGCCCGATTCATCGAAAAAACGCTCCATCACCAGCGTGTCTTGCGAGGGCAGGGCGCCGAGGGACTGGCGCGCACGGGCGAGGTATTCGACCAATTGTTCGGCGCTGGCCAGGTTCAGGCCGAGGTGGTCGGTCAGCCAATCCAGGCTTGGTTGCAAGTTGCCGGGCGTGGCGCCCAGTAGCTTATCGAGACGCGCTTGCAGGCGCGCGACGGCAAACGACAGCTCCGCGCTGCGCCCCGGCGCCTCGCCGAGCCAGAACGGAATGGTCGGAGGTTGTCCCTGAGCGTCTTCGACCCGGACCTTGCCGGTTTCGACCCGCAGGATCCGGTAAGAGGTATTGCCCAACTGGAACACATCGCCAGCGATGCTTTCCACAGCGAAATCTTCGTTGACGCTGCCGATGTTCAGCGCTTGCGGCTCCAGCAACACGCTGTAGTCGGCGTTGTCCGGAATCGTCCCACCGCTGGTCACGGCTGTCAGCTTGGCGCCGCGACGACCGCGCAGGGTATGGTTCACGGCATCGCGATGCAGGTAGGCGCTGCGGATACCCTGGCGCCCGTTGTAGCCCTCGGCAAGCATCCGCAGCAGTGCCTGATAATGTTTTTCGTCGAGGGCGGTGTAGGGTGAGGCACGCCGGAACAGCGCCAGCAACGCGTCCTCTGGCCATTCCTGGCAACTGACTTCGGCGATGATCTGTTGCGCCAGGACGTCCAGCGGCGCCTCGGGGATCAGCAGGGTGTCGAGCTCGCCCCGGCGCACGCAATCGAGCAGCGCGACGCATTCAATCAGGTCGTCGCGGGTGGTGGCGAACAAACGGCCCTTGGGTGTACCGCCGACCTGGTGCCCGGAGCGACCGACCCGTTGCAGAAAGCCGGCGATCGAACGCGGCGAAGCGATCTGGCACACCAGGTCGACGTCGCCAATATCGATGCCCAACTCCAGCGACGCGGTGGCGATCAACACCTGCAGCTCGCCGCGCTTGAGCCGCTGTTCGGCGTCCAGGCGAAACTCCTTGGCCAGGCTGCCGTGGTGGGCGGCCACGGCGTCCTTGCCCAGGCGTTCGCTCAGATGCCGGCTCAGGCGTTCGGCCAGGCGCCGGGTGTTGACGAACACCAGCGTGGTGCGGTGTTCGCGGGCGAGGGCGGCAAGACGGTCGTAGACCAGCTCCCAGACATCATTGGCCATCACCGCCGACAGCGGCACGGGAGGTACTTCGATGCCCAGGTCCCGTGGGCGGGCGTGGCCGATGTCGATGATTTCGCAGTCTCGATCGCGGCCGACCAGAAAGCGCGCCACTGCCTCGATAGGTTTTTGCGTGGCCGAGAGGCCGATGCGCATCAGCGGTTCGGCGCACAGTGCCTGCAAGCGTTCCAGGCTCAGGGCCAGGTGGCTGCCGCGCTTGCTGGCGGCGATGGCGTGGATTTCGTCGACGATCACCGTGCGTGCGGTGCCGAGCATTTTTCGGCCTGAGTCGGAACCGAGCAGCACGTAAAGCGATTCCGGGGTGGTGACCAGGATGTGCGGCGCGGTCTTGCGCATCGCCGAGCGGTCTTTTTGCGGGGTATCGCCGGTGCGAACGGCGGTGCTGATCCGCAGCTCGGGCAGACCCATCACCCGCAACTGCTCGGTGATGCCGGCCAGCGGGTCTTGCAGGTTGATCTGGATGTCGTTGGACAGCGCCTTGAGCGGCGAGACATAGACCACCAGGGTTTCGTCCGGCAGGCCTTCAGTGGTTTCCAGGCCACGGTGGACCAGATCGTCGATAACGGCGAGGAAGGCGGTGAGGGTCTTGCCGGAACCGGTGGGCGCGGCAATCAGGGTCGAGCGGCGCTGGCGGATCAGCGGCCACGCCCGGGCCTGGGCGGCGGTGACCGTCGCGAAAGTCTTGCTGAACCAGGCGCTGATGGCGGGGTGGAAGCCGGTCAGGGCACTGTCTGCGGGGATGGGCAGGTTCATGGTCTGATTTATGCGGGTGACTCAGTGAAGATGCAAGTACCGCTCAGGATCTCCGTTGACTGGCAAGGCCTCTTCGCTGGCAAGCCAGCTCCTACAGGGCCGGCAGTGCTCTTGTAGGCGCTGGCTTGCCAGTAGCGGCACTACAAAACCGGGACATCTACACTTTACGGATGACGGTTGCGCACTAAACCCGCAAAATGCAACGATTCCGGCAACTATCGACGACATCGCCCGCGGGCGCTGTCGATAAAGCCATCGTTCCAATCAGACTGGGCCTGCTGACTCTATGCGAATGCGCCTTATGTTACTGGGCGGCGGAAATGCCCTTGGGCAGGCGCTGATTCGCCTCGGTGCGGAGGAAGACATCGGTTTCCTCGCCCCCCGCCCACCGCAAGACGGCTGGGATGCCGCGAGCCTGACGCAACTGCTCGACGACACCCGCCCGGACGCGTTGATCAACCTCGCCTACTACTTCGACTGGTTCCAGGCGGAGGCGGTCAGCGAACAGCGCCTGGCCGGGCAGGAGCGGGCGATCGAGCGCCTGGCCGAACTGTGCCAGCATCACAACATCGTTTTGCTGCAACCCTCGAGTTATCGCGTGTTCGACGGTAACCGCGCGACAGCCTACAGCGAAAAAGACGAGCCCATGCCGCTGGGCCTGCGTGGCCAGGCCTTGTGGCGAATCGAGAAAAGCGTGCGTGCCACCTGCCCGCAACACGTGCTGTTGCGTTTCGGCTGGCTGCTCGATGACAGTCCCGACGGCACCCTCGGGCGCTTCCTCGGCCGCGCCGAGCAGGCACAGGAACTGTTGATGGCTGACGACCGCCGGGGCAATCCGACTCCGGTGGACGACGCGGCCCGCGTGATCATTTCGGTGCTCAAGCAACTGGACTGCAGCGCACCGCTGTGGGGCACCTACCACTACGCCGGGCATGAGGCGACCACGCCGTTGGCCCTGGGGCAGGCGATTCTCACTGAAGCCCGCGCCCTGCACCCGCTGGCCATCGAAGCGCCGACCGCCCAGGCTCACGCCGCGCGACCGGACGCCGCGGAAGAACCGCAGCACGCGGTACTGGCCTGCAAGAAAATTCTGCATACCTTCGGAATCAAGCCACGCGCCTGGCGTGCGGCCCTTCCGAGTCTTCTGGACAGGTTCTATCGTCATGGCTGATCGCCCCGTTTTGATTACCGGAGGGGCCGGCTTCATCGGCTCCCATCTCACCGATGCCTTGCTCGGCAAGGGCTATTTGGTACGGATTCTTGATGATCTGTCTTCCGGTAAACGCAGCAACCTGCCGCTGGACAATCCCAAGGTAGAACTGATCGTCGGCGACGTGGCCGATGCCGCCCTGGTAGCTCGTGCGATGGCCGGTTGCAGCGCCGTGGCGCACCTGGCGGCAGTGGCGTCGGTACAGGCGTCGGTGGACGACCCGGTAAAGACCCACCAGAGCAACTTCATCGGCTCGTTGAATGTCTGTGAAGCCATGCGCCAGTCGGGCGTCAAGCGCGTACTGTTCGCCTCCAGTGCCGCGGTGTATGGCAACAACGGCGAAGGCGAGTCAATTGATGAAGACACGCCCAAGGCGCCGTTGACGCCCTACGCGTCGGACAAGCTGGCGAGCGAGCAATACTTCGATTTCTACCGGCGCGAGCATGGGCTGGAGCCGGTGATTTTTCGCTTCTTCAACATCTTCGGCCCCCGCCAGGATCCGTCCTCGCCGTACTCCGGGGTGATCAGCATTTTCAGCGAGCGCGCCCAGAAAGGCCTGCCGATCACCGTGTTTGGCGACGGCGAGCAGACGCGGGATTTTCTCTACGTCGAGGATCTGGTCGATTTGCTGGTGCAGGCCATCGAGAAACCTCAGGTCGAAGACGGCGCAGTCAACGTCGGCTGGAACCACGCCACCAGCCTCAAGCAGATGCTTGCAGCCCTTGAGGTAGTGGTCGGCAAACTGCCACCGGTGAGCTACGGCCCGGCGCGCTCCGGGGACATTCGTCATTCACGGGCCAACAACCGGCGCATGCTGGAGCGCTTCAGAGCGCCCGAGCCGACGCCGTTGAGTGTCGGGCTGGCGCGGTTGCTGGGCCAATAGAAAAAGGCGCCCGTTGAGGCGCCTTTTGTTACCCATCGTTCCCACGTGCTGCAAAGAAATGCCTCAATGGACGCTCTGCGCCTGCTCTTGGAACGCGGAGCGTCCCGGGCTGCATTCATTGCTGCGCGTAGGAGCGATCATCACCACCACGTGAATGCTTAGAACTTGTAACCCAGGCCGACCATGTAGATAAACGGATCCGCATCCACGTTCACCCGTGCCCGGGTGCCCGGCGCGATGGCGTTGTTTTCCACGGTCGCACGCGTGTCGATGTCGATGTAGCGCATCTGCGCGTTGAACAGGATGTTGTCAGTCAGCATGTAATCGGCACCTACCTGCCAGGCCACGCCCCAGGAGTTTTCGGTCTTGAAGTTGCTGAAACCATTGGCGCGCGCTTCGCTGCTCAGGTGTTCGTCATACATCCAGGTGTAGTTGACGCCTGCACCGACATAGGGCTGGAACGCTGACTTGGGGTCGAGCGGGTAGTACACCAGGCTCAAGGTCGGTGGCAGTTGATTAAAGCTGCCGAGTTTGCCGTTGGCTGCGCTCAGGGCGGTGCCCTTGAGTTTTACGTCATGCTCGAACGGCGTGGCCGCCAGCAATTCGATGCCAAGGTGATCGGTGATCATATAGGCGAAGTTAAGGCCCAGTTGTGTGTCGCTGCTCAGCGTCGCCTCGCCGCCCAGGTCGGCACCGCTCAATGGGCCCTGATCGACCTTGACGCTGGAACTGTCGGTATTGGGGTCGACGGTGATCGCGCCTGCACGCAAGAGGATGTCGCCTTTTTCGTGAGCGTGGGCGAGCGGGGCCGTGAGCGCGAGGGCAATCAGCGAGGCACCGAGCAGGGACTTGTTCATGGGGGCTCCAGAGGACGTTAAAAATGTTCGATGTCCAATGGTAAGCCGGCTAACGATTCGGTCTTTTGATGCAGCTCAATGAAAGTGGGATGAGATTGGTTTTTGGGGAACCTGTGAGGGCCTCTTCGCGGGCAAGCCTCGCTCCTACGGCAATTCATACAGGTAAATCTTGTCCGCCTCCATCTGGTAACCGGCATCCGCCAACTCGCTGGTGGACGCTTTTACCTGCAACGCACCTTCGATCCAGTACGGCTGATACAGCTCGTCGAGCTTCACGCCCACTTCGCTTTTGACATGCACGATCTGGTTCGACGGCGGTGGCGGCACATGAATGCAGGCGCCGAAATACGGCACCAGCAGAAAGTCCGTGGTACGACCTTCTTCACTCACTTCCAACGGCACGATATAGCCCGGCAACCGAATATTCTGCCCGTCGAGGGCCTTGACCACCGGGGCATTGGGCATGTCCTGCTTCGCTGCCGGCGCCGATTCGGCGGACAGCGCATCGCTCATCTTCGACAGGTCATGCAGTGGCGTCATGTTCGGTACTTCCGGCGCCGCATCCGGCGGGATCATTTCCGACCAGGTCAGCTCTTTCGGCGCAGCCGCCCACAACGGCAGGGCGACCAGCATCAACAGCGCAAAGACAGCGCGGGGCATTTCAACGTCCTCATAAACGGATCGACAGGCCATCGGCCAGGGATTGGCGATAGGCGCGCCAGGCAGGCACGCTGCCCATCAGCAACGCAGCGATCAGGATGCCACCGAGTAGCGTCCATTCATATTCACTTGGCCACGCCAGTGGCAGAAACAGGCCGTAATTGGCTTGCACGTAACCCTGGGCCGCCGCGATGCAGGCGTAAAGCAGCGCCACGCCGGCAACCACGCCGGCCAGCGCCAGGGCGAACGCCTCCAGCACCAGCAGCGTCGCGACATGCCAAGGCCGCGCGCCCACCGAACGCAGGATCGCCATCTCCCGTCGGCGTTCATTGAGACTGGTGAGAATCGCCGTGAGCATGCCGATCAACCCGGTCAGCACCACGAACAGCGACACCACGAACAAGGCTTTTTCCGCTGTGCTCATCAAACTCCACAACTCCTGCAGCGCAACGCCCGGCAGGATCGCCAGCATCGGCTCGCCACGGAATTCATTGATTTCGCGCTGCAAGGCAAAGGTTGAAATCTTGCTGTTGAGGCCGATCATGAACGCGGTGATCGCCTGGGGCGTCAGGTCCATGTTGCGGGCCTGATCGGCGCTGATCCGCCCGTTGCCCCGGGCCGGCACGCCGTTGTGCCAATCGATGTGAATGGCCTCCATGCCGCCGAGGCTGATGTGCAGCGTGCGGTCCACCGGGGTGCCGGTACGCTTGAGGATGCCGACTACGGTGAATGGCTTGTCGTCATGCTTGACCAGGCTGATCACGGCCACGCCATGGGCCAGCACCAGCTTGTCGCCGAGCTTGTAGTGCAACGCATCCGCGACTTCGGCGCCGAGCACCACTTCGA
The DNA here is from genome assembly GCF_044744285.1 of Pseudomonas sp. NPDC087336. NCBI lineage: Bacteria > Pseudomonadati > Pseudomonadota > Gammaproteobacteria > Pseudomonadales > Pseudomonadaceae > Pseudomonas > Pseudomonas sp. NPDC087336. Next base: position 27,922 of record NZ_JBIUYA010000033.1, read on the forward strand.
ACGGGTCGGTGGCGAAAGCACGGCCATCGGCCAGTTCCAGGTGTTGCTGGCGGCCGTACTGGTAGTGTTCGAAGTACGCCTCGGTGGTGCCCATCACCCGATAGCCGCGATGGGAATCGCCGAGAGACATAGGAATGGCCCACTTCACTTTCGGGTTGTTGGCGAAGTGTTCAAAGCTGTCCCAGCGGATGTTGTTGGTGGCGTTGCCGATGCGAAATACCGAGTACAGCAGCAGGTTGACCGAGCCGGAACGCGCGCCGACGATCAGGTCGGTGCCGCTGATGGTGCTGGCGAAGCTGGCCTTGGCCTCGGTGCGCACCCGTTCCACGGCCAACAGCAGGCACACCGACAGGGCAATGGCGAACGCGGTGAGGATCGCGGTGAAACGGCGGTTAGCCAGGCTGGCCATGGCTAGACGAAACAGATACATCTCAGACCTCTGCAGACGTGGCGGCGCGATTGAGTTCGGCCAGCGACAGGTGGCGATCGAACAGCGGTGCCAGGCTCTGGTCATGGCTGACGAACAACAGGCTCGAACCGGCTTCGCGGCATTCGGCGAACAGCAGGCGAATGAAGTTCTCCCGGGCGTCGTAGTCGAGGGCCGAAGTCGGCTCATCGGCGATCACCAGTTCCGGTTGACCGATCAACGCGCGCGCGGCGGCCACTCGTTGTTGCTGGCCGATGGACAGGGAGTCGGCGCGGCGAGCGAGGATGTTGTCGTCCTTCAAACCCAGGTGGGCGAGCAGGGTGGCGGCGGCCTGATCGATACTGCCGTGGCGCTGTTTCGCCCGCTCGGCGCGCAATTTGGAAAAGTGGCAGGGCAGTTCGACGTTCTCGCGCACTGACAGAAACGGCAGCAAGTTGAACTGCTGGAAGATGTAGCCGGTGTGATCGACGCGAAAGTGGTCGCGGGCGCCGGCCGAGAGTGCGGTGAGCTCCTGGCCAAGCAGGCGAATGCTGCCGCGATCGGGTTTTTGCACACCGCCGAGCAGGCCGAGCAGGGTGGTCTTGCCGCTGCCGCTGGGGCCCTTGAGGAACAGGGTTTCTCCGCGCTCCAGGCGAAACGCCGGGATATCCAGCAAAGGCGGATGATCGGGCCAGCTGAAGCCCAGGTCGGACAGTTCGATGAGTGCTTGGGTCATGTGAAACCGGTCAGGTTGATAGAGAACCCTTTGTGGGAGCGGCGGCGGATCAGAATTTGAGGGAGGCAGTCTTCGCTGTCACTTCAACCCCTTGCTGCCCGCTCGGGCCGATCAGTTGTACCTGAATTTTCTGTGTGGCCGGGAATGCGTTGAAAATATTCGCCAGGTCCAGGGTCTTCAGCGCGCCGGGTGTGGCGCAAGTGAATTGGTAATGGGCGTGGATTTCGCTGTGGTCGTGGTGATGTTCGTCCTTGGCGTCTTCGTCATCGGCCTCCGGTTTGTCACCGAACAGCGGGCTCTCCAGTTCCTGGCTCGCGACCACGCAACCGGCGGCTTTCGCCAGGCTGAACAGCGCCACCGGCTCCTCAAGTTGAGCGCGAACTGCGGCGACCTTGGCTTTGTCGGCATCGGTGGTGGCGGCATGCTCGAACCCCACCAGGTTCATCGCCGGACTGTCCAGCTCCAGCTCCAGGGTCTGGCCGTCCAGCGCCGCGTTCAGGCGACCGACGCCGTGCTCGTGGGCGCCGAGGCTGCCTTGCTCATGGTCGCGGTCATGTTCGTCAGCGGCATGGGCGACAGCCAGCGGCAACAAGGCAAACGGCAGGGCGAGAAGCAGGCTACGCATGGCGAGTCTCCGAAACACAAGATGAATAAAATGTTATGTAATCTTATAACGTTAGTGCGCGAATTGTGACTGCCAGCTTGGCGTTGCACAAGCCCCATGGGAGCATGGGCGTGAAGAAATGTTCGGGAGCTGATTCATGTTGCGAATTCGCGGAAGCATCGGCGACTGGCCGGTGGATTTGACGCTGGAGATGGATGACGCCGATTGGGCGCGGCTGGGTGCGCAGTTGCAGGTGGAAAAAACCGAGGTCAGTGTGCCTGCGGCGAAACCGCTGAATGAGGACGATGCGCTGTGGCAGGTCGCCAGGGATTTGCTGCGCAAGGCCGGGCAATTGAGCGGGCCGGATCTGCTGGAGCAGTTGGAAGGATTGACCGGCAGTGCGGCGTCGGGCAAGCGCCTGTTGGTGCGTTTGCGTCATAGCGCGGATGTGAAAGTCGAGAGCGGCGGCGATACGCCGATTTTCCGCTGGATCGAATAAACCGTAAAAGATCGCAGCCTGCGGCAGCTCCTACATTGGAATGCGTTTCCTTGTAGGCGCTGCCGCAGGCTGCGATCTTTTGATGTTAATACAGCGCAGCAAACAACTTGCGGCGGTAGGTGGTCACCAGCGGATGGTCGTTACCCAGCAATTCGAATACCTGCAGCAAGGTCTTGTGCGGCAAACCTTCGCTGTAGCTGCGATTGCGGATGAACAGCTTGAGCAGTCCATCCAGTGCCGCGTCGTACTGCTGGCGGGCCAGTTGTTGCACGGCCAGTTGGTAGACCGCTTCATCGTCCTGCGGGTTTTTCGCCAGGCGCGCCTTCAGGTCGGCGGCATCCGGCAAATCCTTGGCCTGGCCGAGGAACTTGATCTGCGCCTTGGCGCCGGCCAGGGCGGCCTTGTGTTCATCGCTCTTGACCGCGTCGAGCACGGCTTGCGCTTCGCCCAGCTCACCACGCTCGGTGAGGCAGCGGGCATAAAGAATCAGCGCCTTGGCGTTGGTGTTGTCTTCGCCCAGCAGGACTTTGAGCAGGGCTTCGGCATCGGCGAAGCGGCTGTCGTCGAACAAGGCCTGGGCCTGTTCGAACGGATCGGCGGCGGCCGGTGGCGGCATTTGTACATGGGGCTCGAGCAGCGCCCGAACGGCCGACTCCGGCTGCGCACCGGCAAAACCATCCACCGGCTGGCCATCCTTGAACAGCACCACGGTCGGCAGGCTGCGAATACCGAAGCGGGCGACGATGTCCTGTTCGAGGTCGCAGTTGACCTTGGCCAGCAGCAGCTCGCCCTGATAGCTCTCGGCAATGGTCTGCAGCATCGGCATCAGCACCTTGCAGGGCGCACACCATTCGGCCCAGAAATCCACCAGCACCGGTTTGTGGAAGGAGTTCTCGATCACCGACTGGTCGAAATCGGCAGTCGTGGCGTCGAAGATGTACGGCGTTTGCTGACTCATGGGGGATCTCGTAAAAGCGTGAATGGGGCAACTATACGGCCTGGCGGGGGGCGGCCGGAAGTATGGGCAGTCTGAGAGAATGCCTTCGCGGGCAAGCCTCGCTCCTACAGGTCCGTTATCCGTTTTGAAATCGGCGCGGACCTGTAGGCGCGAGGCTTGCCCGCGAAGCTTCTAAGTGCGCCGCGCGTGGTAGAGGCTCACATGCCGAAACTCTTCGGGCTCACACAGATCCGGCAAGGTCATGGCTTCGAGCATTTCGATGCGCCGATACAACGGATGGCGGAAATCCCGTACTCGAGAATCCGCCACCAGCGCTTCCCGGCCACGACTGAGGAATTCATCGAGCAACGGCAAGTTCGCCCGGTCGTACAGCACGTCCGCCACCAGGATCAGATCAAAACGGTCGTCTTCGGCGAAAAAATCCGTCGAGTAAGTGAGCTGTACTTCATTGAGTTCGGCGTTCGCCCGACAGGCGGCAATTGCCAGCGGGTCAAGGTCGCAGGCCACCACTTCCAGCGCGCCGGCCTTGACCGCGGCAATCCCGGCCACGCCAGAGCCGGCACCGAAATCCAGCACCCGCTTGCCTTCGACCCAATGCCGGTTCTGCGCCAGGTAACGGGCCACGGCCAGGCCGCTGGCCCAACAGAAACTCCAGTACGGCGGCTCATGCAGAATGCGCCGGGTCTCTTCCGGGCTGAAGGCGCGGTCCATGTTGTCGCCATCGATCAGCCACAACTTCAGATCAGTCTGCGGCAACCCGCAGGCGACCAGGCGCGCATCCCCGAGCAATTCACCCAACGCCTGTTGCAGGTCCAGCGGCGACTTCATGGGGCTTTGACGAATTGCAGTTGTCCCAGCGCCTGGGTGGTCGGCTGGTAGATCCGCTGTGATGGCAGGTGCAGGATCAGTTGGCCCGACTGGCTGGCGCGACCGCGCAGTTCAACCCGGGCACCCGCCGGGAACGAGTCTGGATTGAAACGCAGATGAAACGGCAACACCTGGTTGGTGCCGATCAGGTTGGAACTGGCGAGCAATTGTTGCGGGCGGTCCTTTTCGTCGATCACCAGCAGCGCCAGCTCGACTTCGGCGCCTTCCGGTACGCCTTGCAGGGTACCGCTCAATTCGCGCTGATAGGCCGGCAGCGGGCCGAGGTTGGCCGATTCCCGGGCTTTCTTCTGCGCTTGCTGCGGCGCCGGGCCTGGTGTTGGTGGCTGGGGGGCATCGCTGCTGCAAGCCACCAACAGGCTGAAAAGGCTGAGCAAAACGAGCGGTCGTAACGGCATTGGTAGCTCCGGAAGGGCGAAATCCATGGATCATGTGATCATCCCGTCTGTATACCGCAAACCCTATGGCTTGTCTTGCCACCCGGATGCGCTACCATGGCCCTCCCTTTTTTTGTTGCCTGCCACCATGCACTGTCCCTTCTGCGGTGCCAACGACACCAAGGTCATCGACTCGCGTCTGGTCGCCGAGGGCGAACAGGTGCGCCGCCGGCGTGAATGCCTGGCCTGCGGCGAACGTTTCACGACGTTCGAAACCGCTGAACTGGTGTTGCCGCGCCTGATCAAAACCGACGGCAGTCGCCAGCCGTTCGACGAAGAAAAACTCCGCGCCGGCATGCAGCGTGCGTTGGAAAAGCGCCCGGTGAGTGTCGAGCGCCTCGAATCGTCGCTGGTGCACATCAAACATAAACTGCGCGCCACTGGCGAGCGCGAGGTCAAGTCCCTCGTGGTTGGTGAGCTGGTGATGGCCGAGCTGCAAAAGCTCGACGAAGTCGCCTACATTCGCTTCGCTTCGGTGTATCGCCGCTTCCAGGACCTCAATGAGTTCCGCGAGGAGATCGATCGCCTGGCCCGGGAACCGGTGAAAGAATGACCACATCCGCAGAGCTTGCTGTCCTCGACGCCCATTACATGGCCCGTGCGCTGGAACTGGCGCGCAAAGGTCATTACACCACGCACCCCAACCCGCGGGTCGGTTGCGTGATCGTGCAGGGCGGGCAGATCGTTGGCGAAGGCTGGCACGAACGCGCCGGTGAGCCCCACGCCGAAGTCCACGCGTTGCGCGCCGCCGGTGAGCTGGCCCGTGGCGCCACCGCTTACGTGACCCTCGAGCCCTGCAGCCACCACGGTCGCACGCCACCGTGCGCCGATGCGTTGGTCAACGCCGGTGTGGCGCGGGTCGTCGCGGCGATGCAGGACCCGAACCCGGAAGTTGCCGGTCGTGGTCTGCAACGCCTGGCCGAGGCCGGCATCGCCACCGAAAGCGGAGTGCTGGAAGGTGAGGCGCGCAAGCTTAACGAAGGCTTCCTCAAGCGCATGGAACATGGCTTGCCGTTCGTGCGGGTCAAGTTGGCCATGAGCCTGGACGGTCGCACGGCCATGGAAAGTGGCGAAAGCCAATGGATCACCGGGCCCGCGGCGCGTTCGGCGGTGCAACGCCTGCGTGCCCAGGCCAGCGTGGTGCTGACCGGTGCCGACACCGTACTGGCGGACAACGCCCGCTTGACCGTGCGAACCGACGAACTGGGACTGGATGCCGAGCAAACCGCGCAGGTGATGAGCCGTGCGCCACTGCGCGTACTGGTCGACGGGCGTCTGCGCGTGCCACTGGATGCACCATTCTTCAAGGCCGGCCCGGCGCTGGTCGCCACCTGTGTCGCGGTGGAAGAGCAGTACGCCAATGGCCCGGAATGCTTGATCGTGCCCGGCTACGACGGTCAGGTCGATCTGCGTCAGCTACTGGTCGAGCTCGCCAACCGTGGCGCCAACGAGGTGTTGGTGGAGGCCGGTCCGCGGCTGGCCGGTGCTTTCGCTCAACTCGGTTTGGTGGATGAATTCCAGATTTTCATTGCCGGCAAGTTTTTGGGTTCCTCGGCACGGCCGCTGCTGGACTGGCCGCTCGCGCAAATGAAAGATGCACCCGAGCTCAAAATCACCGAAATTCGCGCGGTGGGCGATGACTGGCGAGTCACTGCCATTCCTTCACCGGCAGCGAGCGTATAATTTCCGGCCATCGCTATAGCGCTGGCTCTGTTCTCGAGGAGAACCCCATGTTCACCGGCATCATCGAATCCATCGGCAGTATTCGTGCATTGACCCCTAAAGGCGGAGATGTGCGGGTCCACGTCGAAACCGGCAAGCTCGACCTGAGCGACGTCAAACTGGGCGACAGCATCGCGGTCAACGGCGTGTGCCTGACCGCTGTTGAACTGCCGGGCAACGGCTTCGCGGCTGACGTCAGTCGCGAAACCCTCGACTGCACCGCCATGAATGACCTCAAAAGCGGCAGCCCGGTCAACCTGGAAAAAGCCCTGACCCCGACGACTCGCCTGGGCGGGCATCTGGTCAGTGGCCATGTGGATGGTGTGGGCGAAGTGGTTGCCCGCACCGAAAATGCCCGTGCCGTGGAATTTCGCATTCGCGCGCCCAAGGAGCTGGCCAAGTACATCGCCCATAAGGGTTCGATCACCGTCGACGGCACCAGCCTGACCGTGAACGCGGTCGATGGCGCCGAGTTTTTGCTGACGATCATTCCGCACACCCTGAGCGAAACCATCATGGCGTCGTACCAGCCAGGTCGCCGGGTGAACCTGGAAGTGGACTTGCTGGCGCGTTATCTGGAGCGTCTGCTGTTGGGCGACAAGGCCGCTGAGCCAACTGCCGGCAGCACCATTACCGAAAGCTTTCTGGCCGCCAACGGCTACCTCAAATCCTGACTGAAGGGGGTGCCTTGTGGCGCTCAATAGCATCGAAGAACTGGTTGAAGACATCCGCCAAGGCAAGATGGTCATCCTCATGGATGACGAAGACCGCGAGAACGAAGGCGACCTGATCATGGCCGCCGAGTGCTGCCAGGCCGAACACATCAACTTCATGGCCAAGCACGCCCGTGGCCTGATCTGCATGCCGATGAGCCGCGAGCGCTGTGAACTGCTCAAGCTGCCGCTGATGGCCCCGCGCAACGGTTCCGGTTTCGGCACCAAGTTCACCGTGTCGATCGAAGCGGCCACAGGCGTCACCACCGGCATCTCTGCCGCCGACCGTGCGCGCACCGTGCAAGCGGCGGCCGCCCGTGATGCCAAGGCTGAAGACATCGTCAGCCCCGGCCACATCTTCCCGCTGATGGCCCAGGCCGGCGGCACCCTGGCCCGCGCCGGCCATACCGAAGCGGCGTGCGATCTGGCGCGCATGGCCGGTTTCGAGCCGAGCGGGGTGATCTGCGAAGTGATGAACGACGACGGCACCATGTCCCGTCGTGCCGAACTGGAAGCTTTCGCCGCTGAACACAACATCAAGATCGGCACCATCGCCGACCTGATTCACTACCGGATGATCCACGAACGTACCGTTCAGCGGATTGCCGAACAGCCTCTGGACAGCGAACTGGGCCAATTCAACCTGGTGACCTATCGTGATTCCGTGGAAGGCGACGTGCACATGGCCCTGACCCTGGGCACTGTCTGCGCCGAAGAACCGACCCTGGTGCGCGTGCACAACATGGACCCGCTGCGCGACCTGCTGATGGTCAAGCAACCGGGCCGCTGGAGCCTGCGCGCCGCCATGTCCGCGGTTGCCGAGGCTGGCAGCGGCGTAGTGCTGTTGCTCGGCCACCCACTGGATGGCGATGTATTGCTGGCGCACATTCGCGAAACCGCCGATCACCTGGCGGTGAAAAAGCCGACCACCTACAGCACCGTGGGTGCCGGTTCGCAGATCCTGCGTGACCTCGGTGTGCGCAAAATGCGCCTGATGTCGGCACCAATGAAATTTAATGCGATATCCGGTTTCGATCTGGAAGTTGTAGAATACGTGCCCTCCGAATAATGACCGGTCGTTTCCGGACTTGAATTCGCGGCAAATAAATCACCGAGGGACGCGTACGAGACGCGTCCCGGCTCTTTAAGAGATCTATCGAATGACCCTGAAGACCATCGAAGGTACCTTCATCGCCCCTAAAGGCCGCTATGCTCTGGTAGTAGGCCGTTTCAACAGTTTCGTCGTTGAAAGCCTGGTCAGCGGTGCTGTTGATGCCCTGGTTCGCCATGGCGTGAGCGAAAGCGACATCACCATCATCCGTGCCCCTGGCGCCTTCGAAATTCCGCTGGTTGCGCAGAAAGTCGCCCAGAAGGGCGAGTTCGCGGCAATCATCGCCCTGGGCGCGGTCATTCGTGGCGGTACTCCGCACTTCGAATACGTGGCTGGCGAGTGCACCAAGGGCCTGGCCCAGGTGTCCATGGAGTTCGGCGTGCCGGTCGCTTTCGGCGTCCTGACCGTTGATTCCATCGAGCAAGCCATTGAACGTTCCGGCACCAAGGCCGGGAACAAAGGTGCCGAAGCTGCCCTGTCCGCTCTGGAAATGGTCAGCCTGCTGGCGCAGTTGGAGGCCAAGTGATTAGCGACGAAAGCGATCGTTTCAACCCGCGCGATCCAAAACCTGCGGATGCTGGCAAGCCATCGAAAAGCGCCAAGCGTCGCGAAGCCCGTCAGCTCGCGACTCAAGCGCTGTACCAATGGCACATGGCCAAGCAGTCGCTGAACGAGATCGAAGCGCAGTTCCGGGTCGATAACGATTTCACCGATGTCGATGGTGCGTACTTCCGCGAAATCCTGCACGGGGTTCCGCAGTTCAAGACCGAAATCGACACCGCGCTCAAGCCTTGCCTGGACTTGACCATCGAAGAGCTGGACCCGGTTGAACTGGCGGTTCTGCGCCTGTCCACCTGGGAACTGCTCAAGCGTGTCGACGTGCCTTACCGCGTGGTGATCAACGAAGGGATCGAACTGGCCAAGGTCTTCGGTTCCACCGATGGCCACAAGTTCGTCAACGGCGTGCTCGACAAGCTGGCCCCGCGTCTGCGTGAAGCTGAAGTGAAGGCGTTCAAGCGCTGATCGGCGCTTGAATACTTTTTCTCGGCCATGGGCGAGTTTGAGCTGATCCGCAATTTCTTCGCCGCCGCGCCTTGTGCGCAGGGCGGCGAAGGCGTTGCCCTCGGGATTGGCGATGACTGCGCCTTGCTGGCTATTCCTCCCGGGGAGCAGTTGGCGATTTCCACCGACACCCTGGTGGCTGGCGTGCATTTCGCCGACCCCTGCGATCCGTTTCTGCTCGGTCAGCGCTCGCTGGCCGTGGCCGTCAGCGACCTGGCTGCCATGGGCGCCACGCCCGTTGCGTTTACCCTTGCCCTGACCTTGCCGACGGTGACCGCCGATTGGCTGCAAGCCTATGCCCGTGGTTTGAACCTTATGGCGCAGAGCTGCGGCGTGGCGCTGGTAGGTGGCGACACGACCCGCGGGCCGTTGAGCCTGACCATGACCGTGTTCGGGCGCGTGCCGGGCGGTCTGGCGCTGACCCGCAGCGGTGCGCAACCGGGTGATCTGCTGTGTGTAGGCGGCGACCTGGGCAATGCCGCCGGTGCCTTGCCATTGGTACTCGGCCAGCGCACGGCCCAAGCGCGCATTGCCGAGCCGTTGCTGGCGCATTACTGGTCGCCGCAACCGCAGCTCGGCTTGGGTCAGGCGCTGCGTGGCAAGGCCACTTCGGCCATGGATATCTCCGATGGTCTGCTCGCTGATTGCGGGCATATCGCGCTGGCCTCGAAGGTTGGAATCGAAGTCGAACGGGATCGTTTGCCGCTGTCGCAGAGCCTGGTCGAATTTCTCGGTAAAGCGCACGCACAGGTTGCGGCCCTGAGCGGTGGCGACGATTACGTACTGGCCTTCACCTTACCGTCCGTCGAGTTACCACTGTTGCTGGCCGACGGCTGGCCGATCCATGTGATCGGGCGGGTGATATCAGGGCAGGGCGTGATGTTGCTGGACGCCGAAGGCAAAGACATAACCCCGCAAACCCGGGGCTATCAACATTTTCGGGAGACACCGTGACAGATCATCCCAAACAGGTTCCGGCGGAGTTCGTACCGCCATCGGTCTGGCGCAATCCCTGGCATTTCCTTGCGTTTGGCTTTGGTTCGGGCACCTTGCCAAAGGCACCGGGCACCTGGGGGTCGCTGGTTGCGCTACCCTTTATCCCGTTATGGCAGATGTTGCCCGACTGGGGTTACTGGCTGATGCTGGGCATCACCATGTTGTTCGGCTTCTGGTTGTGCGGCAAGGTGGCCGATGATTTGCGGGTGCACGACCACGAGGGCATCGTTTGGGACGAAATGGTCGGCATGTGGATCACCCTGTGGCTGGTGCCGGAAGGTTGGCAGTGGCTGCTGGCGGGATTCCTGATGTTCCGCTTCTTCGATATCCTCAAGCCGTGGCCGATTCACTGGGTTGACCGGCATGTGCATGGAGGTGTCGGCATCATGCTCGATGATGTGTTGGCCGGGGTGTTTGCGTGGTTGGCGATGCAGGGGCTGGTATGGATTTTCGCCTGAGGGATTAATTAGGAGAACTAGGGATGGTTCGACACTGCTGGGTAGCGATGGTGTTTGCGGTGTTCGGTGCATTCGCCCAGGCGGAGGAGGCAACCACCGCTCCGTCGGTGATTCATCTGGCCAGCGAAGACTGGGAAGACTATACCGCTGCCGACGGCCACGGCCTGGGTTGGGATGTGTTGCGCAAAGTCTTCGAGCCGGCGGGGGTCAAGCTGGACATCCGCACCGAACCCTATGTGCGTTCGATGGGGTTGGCCGAGCGGGGTGAAGTCGATGCCTGTGTCGGCTCCTACCATGAAGAGTCCAGCGATGTGCTTTATCCGCGCTGGAACTTCGATATCGATCATATCTATGCCCTGGGCCTGGCCAGCAGTCCGCAACCGACCCCGCAAACCTTGGGCAATTACCGCCTGGCGTGGGTACGTGGCTACGACTATCAGGATTATCTGCCAAATATTCGCCGTTACAACGAAGTGTTAAGGCGGACCGGCATCGTTTCGATGCTGACGCAGAACCGCGCCGACTTCTACATCGACGCGCTGACCGAAGTCGATTGGGTGCTCAGTCGGGCCAAGGATCCTTCCCAGTTCCGTCGCACCCATATCGCCGAATTACCGTTGTACCTGTGCTTTGCCAAGACCCCGGCGGCCCGCAGCCTGATGGCGTTGTTCGACCAGCGCATGGCGCAATTGGTCAAAAGCGGTGAGCTCAGGCCGATCTTCGAACGCTGGAAGCAACCCTATCCATTCAATGAGAATGAGCAACTGACCGGCCAGTAATCAAACTTTTTGATAGTTATGGCCGATAATTCAGCCTAAGCGTGGGTTGGAACCTGCTGTTACAATGCCGGCCTGCGAATCTTCAGACTTTTAGATCAGGAGCACACCGGTGCCTGTCGTTTTTGTCGCCGCTTCCAAGCTGCCAACGCCTTTTGCGCAATTCATCATGCACGGCTTTCTCGATGAGGCCACCGGTCGCGAGCACGTCGTGCTGAGCCTGGGTGAGATCGCCGACGGTGCCCCGGTACTCGGTCGGTTGCACTCCGAATGTCTGACGGGCGATGCCTTGTTCAGCCAGCGTTGCGACTGCGGCTCGCAACTTGAGGCCGCGCTGCAGGCCATTGCCCGTGAAGGTCGGGGCGTATTGCTGTATTTGCGTCAGGAAGGCCGTGGCATTGGCCTGCTGAACAAGATCCGCGCCTATGAGCTTCAGGATGGCGGGGCCGACACCGTTGAAGCCAACGAGCGCCTGGGCTTTGCCGCCGACCAGCGTGATTACGCCATGTGCCTGCCGATGCTGGAGCACCTGGGGGTGAAATCCCTGCGCCTGATGACCAACAACCCACGCAAGGTCAAAGCCTTGACCGACATGGGTATCGCGGTCGCCGAGCGCGTGCCGCTGCACACTGGCCACAACCCGCACAACAAACTCTACCTGGCGACCAAGGCCAGCAAACTCGACCACATGATGGGCAACGAACATCAGGGCGAGGTAGACCGGGCGTGACCCGCGGTCAGGTACGGCGGCGACTGGCCGTCAACTGGTGGCAATACCTGGCGTTGGCCTTGTTGCCGCTGTTCGTGATCAACGCGGTGTTCGGCCAGAGTGAAGCGATCCTGCCGGTGCTGGCGATGCCGTTGTTCATCGCCGGTGTCGCCTCGATGTTTGTCAGCCTGAAGTTTTTTGGCGCCTACAAACATGCGTTGATCGCCACCCAGAAAGCCCTCGATACCCCTGAGGAGCCGGGCGCATGGATCTGTCTGGCGGCCAAGCGGCGCACGGCATTCCTCGCGGCCGGCCTGCCGGCCTGGATCGGTGCATTGGCGGTGTTCGTCGGTCTCGAAGCGGTGCCACTGATGCTGCTGGCGCTGTCGACCGCGGTGCTGTTCTACCTCTACCGTATTCCGCGTCAGCTCGGTTGATGCGTCTTGCCTGGCTGGCGCTGTTGCTGCTGGCCACCAGCGGCTCGATCGGGGCGGTGGAGCGGGTTGTCAGCCTTGCCCCGTCCCTCACTGAAATGGTCGTCGAACTGGGGTCGGCCGACCTGCTGGTCGGCGTGCTGGACGCTGGTGAGCGTCCCGCCGAACTCAAGGACTTGCCCACCGTGGGCCGCTACGGCCAGCTGGACATGGAGCGCTTGCTCAGCCTCCAGCCTGATTTGCTTCTGCTCTGGCCCGGCAGTGTCGGCCCGGCCCAGCGTGAGCAACTCAAGCGCTTGAATATCCCGACCTACGTCGCCGAACCCCATGATTTCCAACAACTCACCGCACAGATCGAAGCGATCGCCTTGCAGCTTGGTCGGCCTGAGCGTGGGGTTGCGTTGGCCGGCGGTTTGCGTCAGCGGTTGGCTGAGTTGCGCAAGCGCTATAGGCGCGATCAGCCGTTGCGGGTGTTCTATCAGGTCTGGGACCGGCCGCTCTATACCGTGGGCGGTGGGCAGATCATCAGCGCTGCGCTTGACGTCTGTGGGGCGCAAAACGTGTTTGCCGAACTGACTCTGCCGGCACCGCAGGTCAGTGTGGAGGCGGTGTTGCAGCGCAATCCCGAGGTGATTCTAGCTGGCGATCAGGCGCAGCTGGATGCATGGAAGGCGTGGCCGCAGGTGGCGGCGGTGCGGCAGGGGCAGTTGCGATTGGTCACGGACAAGGGCCTGGAACGGCCGAGCGGGCAGATGGTCGAGGCTACGGCCAAATTGTGCCGTGAGATTGCACCTGACCGCTGAGGCTGCGGCGCCTGCAATCGCGGGCAAGCCCGCTCCCACCGGTTCAATGTGATCCTTGTGGGAGCGGGCTTGCCCGCGATGAGGCCGGTTCAAACATGGTGAATTCCAGATCAGAGCTCAGGCGTCCAGGTCACCCCTAACACCCACGCCCGACCTTCCTCGCGATACCCGTACTGGCTGCCTTCATGGCTGTACAGCGCCCGGCTGTATCCCTTGTCCAGCAGGTTATCGACCTTCAGCTCCAGGCTGACCTCAGGGTTGAGCGCCCAACTGCTGCGTAGTCCCAGCAATCCATAGCCACCCAACGGCTGTTGATTGTTCAAGTCGTCATAGCTGCTGCTCACCGCTTGCCAGCTGGCGCCCAGGCCCAGGCGGTCGAACTGTCGATCCAGATCCCAGCTCAACGTACGTCGCGCACGACGGGCCAGGGTATGCCCGGTGTCGCGATCCCGCGGGTCGATAATCGCTACGCCGAGGTTGCTTTGCCAGCCGAACAGCTCCTGTTTCAGCGCCGCTTCAAAGCCGTTGATGCGTGCCGAGGCCACGTTCTCCGGCCGAGAATTGCTGCCGAAGATGATCGCGTCTTCAAGATCCGTGCGGTACAGCGAGGCCTCCAGGCGACTGCTCTCGGTCAATTGGCTGCGCCATTGCAGTTCATAGCTTTTCGAGGTCTCGGGTTTCAGGTCCGGGTTGCTGAAGTCAGGGTAGTACAGGTCGTTGAAGGTCGGTGCACGGAAACCTTCGCTGTAGGTCAGCAGCACATCGTTATCCGGGTTCAGCGGCAGGGTGAAGGTGCCGCTCCAGCTGTTCTTGCCGCCGAACTGCTGGTTCTGGTCGCGGCGCAGGCCCAGTTCGGTGGAGAAGCTGTCGGCCTGGTAACGATGCTGGATAAATGCCGCGCGGTTCCAGCGACTGTCTTCGTCGAACGGCGTGCTGCTGTTGACCCGGTCTTCGTACCAGTCTCCACCGAGGATCAGGCTGTTGCGCTCGTCGAGTGTCAGGTCATTCTGCCAGTTCACCGAGTCGCGGTAGGTGTTGAACACGCTGCGCTCATCGCTGAGCTTGTCGAACGTCTTCTCGCGGTTTTCGCTGTGGCCGAATTCGACGCGGGTTTTCCACAGGTCGTTGACCCGTGCGTCGATGTAGCTGCTGACACTGCTCACATCGAATTTGTTGTAGGGCTGCTGCTGGACTGACTCGAAGGTGTTCAGGTCGAACCGGCCGAACGGATTGTCGAATTCGCTTTTGCCTCGGTTATCCAGCAGGTTGGCGCCGATCTCGACGTCGTCGCTGAGGGCGTGACTCAGGCTAAGACTCAGGGATTTGTTGCGGTACGCGTCGTGATCGCCGTCACTGGGATACGACTCATGGGTGCGATCGATCCCGGCGGTTTCATCCAGGCTGGCGCCGAGGTTGAAGCTGGTCTGCTCATCGCCACCAGACAAGCCGAGGCTACGCTCCCAGGTCTGGTTGCTGCCAAACCCCATATGCAGCCTGGGTTGCAGGCCGGGTTCGCTGCCACGCCGAGTGAAGATCTGGATCACCCCGCCAATCGCATCGCTGCCGTAGATCACCGAGCGGGAGCCGCGCAGCACTTCCACGCGTTCGACCTGGTCGATGTTGATGTGTTGCAGGTTGCTGTCGCCGGAGGACGAGTTGCCGATCCGTTGGCCGTCCACCAGCACCAGGCTCTGGGCCGATTGCGTGCCGCGAATGTAAATCCCCGGCAGGCTGCCGCGCCCGCCGGTTTGTGCCACTTGCACCCCCGGCACACGACGCAGCAGATCAGTGACGCTGTTGGGTTGCAGTCGGTCGATGTCTTCGCGGGTGAACACCGTGTTGGCGGCGCTGCTGTCATTGCGCGCCTCGACCTGACGGTTGGCGCTGATCAACACGTCGGGCAGCTTCAGGGCCTGGTCGCGTTCGAAGGTGTCGGCCAGCAGCGGGCCGGCTGGCAGCAGGGTCAGCGTCAGGGCCAGGCGAGTGAAGTTCATGGTCAATTCTTGTGTATCAAGGACGGCGCGGTCCTTGTAGGAGCTGGCTTGCCAGCGAAGCTTTTGGCGCCCGTGAGGGCGCCTTCGCCGGCAAGCCGGCTCCTACAGGGGATGGTATTTAGATGGCAAGCAGTTGCAGGCGTTCGCGGATCGAAGCCTCGATCCCGGCTTCATCCAGGCCACACTCAGCCAGCATCTGCGCAGGCTTGGCGTGTTCGACGTAAATGTCCGGCAAGCCCAGGTGCAACATCGACTTGAGGATGTTCTCGCGAGCGAGGAATTCGCTGACCGCACCGCCGGCACCGCCCATGATGGCGTTTTCTTCGACGGTCACCAGCAGCTCGTGGCTGCCAGCGATTTCGCGAACCAGCGCTTCATCCAGCGGTTTGACGAAGCGCATGTCGACCACGGTCGCGTCCAGCGTCTCGGCGACTTTCAGCGCCTCGGCCAGTTGCACGCCGAACACCAGCAGGGCGACCTTGTTGCCTTGGCGGCGAACCACGCCCTTGCCGATTTCGATCGGCTCGAGGTCTTTCTCGATGGTCGCATTCGGGCCGTTGCCGCGCGGATAGCGCACTGCCGCCGGGCCTTCATACAGATGGCCGGTGGTGAGCATCTTGCGCAGTTCGTTTTCGTCGCTCGGGGTCATCACCAGTATGCCGGGGATGCAACGCAGGAACGAGAGGTCGAAGCTGCCCGCGTGGGTCGGACCGTCTTCGCCCACCAGGCCGGCGCGATCGATGGCAAACAGCACATCGAGGTTTTGCACCGCGACGTCATGCACCAACTGGTCGTAGCCGCGTTGCAGGAAGGTCGAATAAATTGCCACCACCGGCTTCGCGCCTTCGCAGGCCATGCCGGCCGCCAGGGTCACGGCGTGTTGCTCGGCAATCGCCACGTCGAAGTAGCGCAACGGGAAACGCTCGCTGAAGGCCACCAGGTCCGAGCCTTCCTTCATCGCCGGGGTAATCCCGACCAGGCGCGGGTCGGCAGCCGCCATGTCGCACAGCCATTCACCGAACACGCCGGAGTACTTCGGTCCGCTGGCCTTTTTCGGCGGGTTGGCCGGGGCGTCCAGGGGTTCGAGCTTGGTGATGGCGTGGTAACCGATCGGGTCGACTTCCGCCGGGGCGAAACCTTTGCCTTTCTTGGTGACGATGTGCAGGAACTGCGGGCCCTTGAGATCGCGCATGTTGCGCAGGGTGGCGATCAGGGTCGGCAGGTCGTGGCCATCGATCGGGCCGATATAGTTCCAGCCCAGCTCTTCGAACAGGGTGCCGGGTACCAGCATGCCTTTTGCGTATTCTTCGGTGCGACGGGCGATTTCCCAGGCGCCGGGCAGGCGCGACAGGACTTTCTTGCTGCCCTCGCGCATGCTCGCGTAGGTGCGGCTGGAAAGGATTTTCGCCAGGTAGTTCGACAGGCCGCCGACGTTGCGCGAGATCGACATGTCGTTGTCGTTGAGGATCACCAGCATGTTGGCGTCCACTTCCGGGGCATGGTTCAGCGCTTCGAACGCCATGCCGGCTGTCAGTGCGCCGTCGCCGATCACGGCAATCGCCTTGCGATCGCTGTTCTGCAGGCGGGCGGCAATGGCCATGCCCAGGGCTGCGCTGATCGACGTGCTGGAATGGCCGACGCCAAAGGTGTCGTACTCGCTCTCGGAACGGCGCGGGAAGGCGGCAATGCCGTCCTTCTGGCGCAGAGTACCCATGCGCTCGCGACGACCGGTGAGGATCTTGTGCGGATAAGCCTGATGACCCACGTCCCACACCAACCGGTCGTCCGGGGTGTCGAAGACGTAATGCAGCGCGATGGTCAGCTCGATGACGCCCAGACCTGCACCGAAATGCCCACCGGTCTGACCGACCGTGTAGAGCAATTCCAGGCGCAACTCATCGGCCAGGGTTTCCAGCTCGGCTTCGCCTAACCGGCGCAGGCCGTCCGGCGTATTCGCGCGGTCGAGCAGGGGCGTGGTCGGGCGCTTGCGGGGAATCTCATGAAACGTCGTGGGCATCAGGCGAATCGTTATAGGTATAAAAGATGCGGCAGTTTACCTGATGCATCGGCCCCTGCCCACGCGTTGGTCTTTTTTGGCGGATACGTCGTCAGCTGCGTCGCTCGACGATGTAGCGGGCCAGTTCGCGCAGTGGCTCGGCAGCCGCGTCAAACGGTCGCAGCGCATGCAGCGCCTGATCGCGTAGTTCCAGGGCGTAGGCCTTGGCAGCGTCGAGGCCGAGCAGTGCCGGGTAGGTTGGCTTGTCGCGGGCAATGTCGGCGCCCTGGCGTTTGCCAAGGGTTTCGGTATCGCTTTCGACGTCGAGAATGTCGTCCTGCACCTGGAAGGCCAGGCCGATGGCCTGTGCATAAGTCTGCAAGGACTTGAGTTCGTCCTTCTCGGCGCGGCCACTGGCCAGGGCGCCGAGCTTGACGCTGACTTCGATCAGCGCGCCGGTCTTGTGCCGGTGCATGTATTCGAGGGCTTTCTGGTCGAGCTTCAGGCCGACCGAGCCGAGATCGATAGCCTGGCCGCCAACCATGCCCGCCGGACCTGCAGCCAGTGCCAACGCACTGACCATTTGCAGGCGGATCTCTGCGTCGGCATCGCTCAGGCGTGGGTCGAGCAGGGCGCTGAACGCCAGGCTCTGCAAACCATCGCCAGCCAGGATCGCGCAGGCTTCATCGAATTTCTTGTGCGTCGTCGGCTGGCCGCGACGCAGATCGTCGTCGTCCATGGCCGGCAAATCGTCGTGCACCAGCGAATAGGCGTGGATCAATTCCACCGCGCAGGCCGCGCCATTGGCTTGCTCGGCCTTGCCGCCCAGCGCTTCGCAGGCGGCGTAGGCCAGCAGCGGGCGCACGCGTTTGCCGCCGTTCATCACGCTGTAGCGCATGGCCTCGTACAAACGCGCCAGCTCAGGGCCAGGCGCGACAAACAGGGTTTCCATGGCGGCGTTGACGCGGGCCTGGCTGGTCGCCGAATACGCTGCAATCATTCTGGTTGATCCGCGTCGAAGGGTTCCTCGGCCAACTCGCCATCATGCTCGAGCAGCACCTGAACCTTTTGCTCGGCCTGGGCCAGCGCCGCCTGGCAATCGCGGGTCAGGCCGATGCCTTGCTCGAAAGCGGCCAGCGAGTCTTCCAGCGATAATTCGCCATTCTCCAGACGCTCTACCAGCGTTTGCAGGTCAGCGAGGGACTGTTCGAAATCCAGTGCAGCTTTTTTGCGGGCCATGGCGGCGATTTCCGGTTGACGTTAAACCGGCGCGACACTAGCAGATAGGGGGTTTATGGGCAAATGAGCGGGGTGTTTCAGCCATCGTTTCCTGAGTGGAACCAGTCCTGTGGCGACTCGACTCTACAATTATTCGGCTCATTTTGTGAGCCGAATAGGAACGCTAATCGGCTCACCGTGACTCTCCCCGCAATTCCTGACGCATTCAATTGTTAAAAAACACCCGCACGTCTAACCTTCGCGTCATCGACGACCCGCTATTCATGGGTCTTTCAGACGAAACGCAGTATCCACCTCTGTAACGCGCCGAGGATCAGGCGCAAGGTTTCGTCATGCATGGCAGGAGGCGTCACATGCGCTCATTTCTTTTGCTGCTGATCGGGTGGGTTTGTGCGTCTGCCCTGGCCGCGCCGAGTGCCGAGTTGTCGGACCCGGTGGGCGGCTGGCGCTTCAACGGTTTGCTGGATCGAACGGAAAATCCGCAAGTCGCCTATCCTACGCCGCCCATCGACCGCGGTGTTCAGCGCAATCGCACGATGATCCAGGGCCAGCTTAAGGCCATCGGCACGCAACGTGGACCCCACACGTTGGCAGTCAACGGCAACCCACTGAACCTGTACACCGACGACCAGGGTCGTTTCGCCCGGCCCTATGCGTTCGGTGCCGGTTCCAACAGCGTCGAAGTGCGCAGTGCCGAGGGCCAGTCGCTCAAGCGCGTGCAGTTCTATGAAGCCAACAACCTGCGCACCCCGGCGCGGATTCGCGTGGTGTTGGGCTGGGACGATCCGAAAGCCGAACTCGATCTGCACATCGTTACCCCCGACGGCCAGCACGCGTTCTGGGCCCGGCCGGCGATGAGCAATGGCGGTGGCCTGGACCCGGACGGCGTCGACGGCCCTGGCCCGGAAATGTTCACCATGACCGCGCCGCTGCATGGCACCTATCTGGTTTACGTCAACTATTGGGGCAACTTCGGTAGCGGCGGCTATAACTTCGATGAGACCAGCAACCAGAACGAGGTCATCACCTCGCAGATCAACCTGGTGTTGAACGAAAACACCGTCGACGAAAAACGCGAAACCTTCATCGTGCCCCTGCGCGCAATCGGTGACCTGCTGCTGGTCAAGACTTTCAACTATTAAGCATCCCGCTCCACGGATGAACTGGGTTTTGTGAAATGAGCGATAGCACTATTTTACCGGCGGCATCCCCGGGCGCCGAAACACCGAGCCCCCAGTCGCCCCGCCGTTGGCCGGCCGTTGTGGCAGGGCTGTGTCTGGTCGTGGGTGTGGCTGCTGGCATGGGCTGGCTGATGCAGAAAGGCAAAACCCCGGCACCGCAACTGGCGGCGGAAAAACTCGGCATGAGCCGTCCCGATGGTTTGCTCGAGACCCACTCCCTTAGCCAGTTGCCCAAGGACCTGCTGGCGGTGCCGTTCCTCAAGGAAACCCTGACCGAAGATTTCGTCTTCTATTACGAAACCCACGCCGATCGCCTCGGGCTGATCGGCAGCCTGCGGCGGATCATTTACGAGCACGACCTGAAGTTGCAGGACACGCTGATCGAGCAACTGTTCGATCAGCCGGCGGATGTTGCGTTGTGGCGCGGGGCGGATGGCCGGCTCAAGGATTTCCTGCTGGTGATGGACCGCGGTGGCCTGGCCAAGGTGCTGGAGCCGCTGGCCAAAGTGGCGCTGGATGATGCGCAGTTGAGCAAACTCGCAGTCGTGAAAGTCGGCAACGACGACGTGGCGCTTTATCAGCTCAGCTACAACGCCAGCAAGGCGCTGCTGTTTGCTTCCCATGGTGACAAACTGGTGGTGCTGTCCAATCCGACCAAACTCTACGACCCGCAAAGTGGGGCAACGCAGGAATCGGGCGGTGTCTCGACCCAAGCCATCGCCGCGCTGCTCAACGGTGACAAACTGTTCCCCGAAGCCTTTGGCCTGCAACCTCGCACGCCTGAGGTGAAGCAGCGGCTATCGGTCAATGCCAGCGTGCTGGCCATGGGGTATCAGCGCTTCATTCCGAATTTCGCCGGGTTGCGCTTCGACATGGATGACAAGGGTTGGCACAGCTTCCTGGCCATGGATGAACTGGACGACCAGCCGGACTTCGATTTCAAACCGATCTGGCAAGCCATGCCCATGGGCGCCAGCGCTTGCGTGGCCCTGCCGCTGGCCGCCGAACAACAGAAGCCTCTGCTGCTCAAGCTCGGTGCTGACGAGGCCGCGGCCCAGGCGTTGACCGAGCACATGGCTGGCGCGGCGGGCCTGTGCTGGTACGCCGATTCGCGGCTGTACACGCCACTGATGGTGGCGAGCCTCAAGGATGAAGACAGCGCCAGCCTCGATGGCGAACTGGGCAAGCTGTTTGGTTCGATGGTCGGCGCTTATGAAAGCAAGGTCGATGAGCACGCGTTTGCGGTGGTCGAGAAACAGCAAGGTCAGAACCGCCAATGGCAGCGTCAGGTCAGTTCCAGTTTCGGTCCGTATGCGGCCAAGGATGCCGAGAACCCCGAGGCGATCACCGGCAAGGCATTCATGAACGTCAGCCTGGCGCGCCACGGTTCGACGCTGCTGTTTTCCCTCGATGACAAACTGCTGGACAAGGCCCTGGGCACCCTCGACAAACGCTTCCCGCCGATGGCTGACGTGGTGCCCAAAGACCTGCTGATGCCGGTGTACTTCGGACCGGACGCCATGGCGCAACTGATGCAGCGCGAAACCCTCGACAGCCTGCCGCAAGACATGGAACCGGTGTTCTACAACGCGGCGCAAACCTACCTGATCCCCAAGCTGCGCAAGCTCGGCGGATACGGCAAGTACGCCCTGACCCTGCCCGAGGGCAGCGAGCCCGATGGCCACTGGCAATGGCTGCCGCTGCAATGGAAAGCCCTGTGAACGTACTGATCCGCAGCCTCGGCGTGCTCGCTTTGCTATTGAGCGCGGGCGCCTGGGCGATCGAGACACCGGCACTCGATCCGCAGCAATCCCAGGTGTTCCGCGCCTGGTTCGTGCGCATCGCCCAGGAGCAACTGAGCCGGGGCCCAAGCCCACGCTGGTATCAGCAGGACTGCGCGGGGCTGGTGCGTTTTGCCGCCAACGAAGCGCTCAAAGTCCATGACGACAAATGGCTGCGCAGCAATGGCCTGTCCAACCGCTACCTACCACCGGAGCTGCAATTGAGTGCGGCCCAGCGCGGCCTGGCCCAGCAATGGCAGCAGGGTGGCGGCAAGGTCGGCCCCTACGTCAACGCGATCAAGCTGATCCAGTTCAACAGCCGGCTGGTTGGCCGCGATGTCGCACAGGCGCGCCCCGGCGACCTGATGTTTTTCGACCAGGGCGACGACCAGCACCTGATGATCTGGATGGGCCGCTACATCGCCTATCACACCGGCACCACCAGCCCCACTGACAACGGCATGCGTTCGGCAAGCCTGCAACAACTCATGACATGGAAGGACACCCGATGGATACCCGATGCAGCCAACCCAAACTTCATCGGCGTCTATCGACTGAATTTTCTCTCCCAATGATGGGTGCCCGCATGCTGCGTTTTCTGCCTCTGCTGTTGGCTTTGCTGCTGCCTTTTTCGACGGTCAACGCCGACGATACCGTGGAGCCAAGTGGCTACACGCCGGTGGCCGGTGAAAGTTTTTTCCTGCTGGCCGACAGTAGTTTCGCCAGTGACGAACAGGCGATGGTCCGCCTTGAAGCGCCGGGTCGCGACTATCGTCGCCTGCGCATGGAACCCTACGGCGGCGCCGACATCCGGGTGTATCGCATCGACAAGCCGCTGGACTTCCTCAAGCGGCAGAAGAACCTGCACCGGGTAGTCAGTGACGGCCAGTTCAAGGGCGAAGGCCTGTCGAATACGCTCGCCTACCTGTGGGACAACTGGTACCGAAAATCCCGTCGCGTCATGCAGCGGGCGTTTTCCTACGAGTCGCGTAAACAAGTTACCGAGGAAGTACCGGAACTGAAGATGGGTAGCGCCATGGCTGCGCCAACCCCCTACGACGCGCACCCACAATTCGCCCTGATTCCGGGCCTGCCGGTGGTCAGCCAGTTTCGTTATCCGCTGTGGCAAGCCAAACCGATCCAGCCGCCCGAAGGCGTGAACCTCGCCGGGTCTTCCAGCGAGTTCGTCAGTGTTGCGCCGGGCAACGTCTACATCCCGTTGGGCAACTTGAAACCGGGGCTGTACCTGGTGGAAGCGCTGATCGGCAAGTACCGCGCCACCACCATGGTCTTCGTCTCCAACACCGTGGCGGTGAGCAAGATTACCGGGGATGAGTTGCTGGTGTGGGCCGCGCGCAAACACGAGGGCAGCTCTGTGCCCAAGGTCAACGTGCTGTGGACCGATGGCCTGGGTGTGATGAGCAGCGGCGCGACCGATGCCGATGGTTTGCTGCGTCTGAAACACGTCAGCCCCGAGCGTTCGTTCGTGATTGGCGAGGACGAAGAGGGCGGCGTTTTCGTCTCGGAAAACTTCTACTACGACAGCGAAATCTACGACACCAAACTCTTTGCCTTTACCGACCGGCCACTGTACCGGCCAGGGGATTGGGTGTCGCTGAAGATCGTCGGGCGCGAGTTCAAGAATGCCCGTGATTCAGTGCAGCCCGTCGCGGCCGACGTTAACGTGACCGTGCTGGATGCGACCGGTACGGCGCTGCAAACCCTCGATTTGAAGCTCGACTCCAAGGCCGGCACCCAAGGCCGTTTCCAGTTGCCCGACAATGCGGTGGCCGGGGGTTACGAGTTGCGTTTCAACTACAAGGACCAGGCCTACAGCAGTGCCTTTCGCGTGGCCGAATACATCAAGCCACACTTCGAGATTTCCCTGAACCTGGCCAAGCAGGATTACCGCACTGGCGAGCCGGTCAAGGGCAACCTGGTGCTGCTCTATCCGGACGGCAAGCCGGTGGCCAATGCCAGGCTGACCTTGAGCCTGCGCGCCCAGCAACTGTCGATGGTCGACAACGAACTGCAATACCTCGGGCAATTCCCGGTGGAGCTGACCAGCACCGAACTGACCACCGATGCCAAGGGCAATGCCGTTCTCGATTTACCGGCCGCCGAGAAACCGAGTCGCTACATGCTCACCGTGTTCGCCAGCGATGGCGCGGCGTTTCGGGTCAAGACCACCAAGGAAATCCTCATCGACCGCGGTGCGGCGAATTTTCGCTTGAGTGCGCCGCAGCGCTTCAGTGCGGTGGGCGACAAGGTTGCGTTCAGCTACGTCAATGAAAGCGAGCAGGCTGAGGCGGTCACGCCCAGCAGCTATGGCTGGGTTCGCCTGGAAGACCAGAGCACTGGCGAAAGCAGACTCGCGGCAACCGACAAGGGCTTCACCCTGGCCTTCGAGCGCCCGGGGACCTACAACCTGACGCTCAAGGATGACCATGGCCGAACGCTCGGCGCCACGGGGCATTCCGTCACCGGCGAGGGCGTCAAGGCGGTACCTGGAACCGTGGAAATCGTCCTCGACAAACCCGAGTACAAAGCCGGCGATGAAGCGCTGGCGTTGATCACCTTCCCTGAGCCGATCAGCGATGCGCTGCTGTCGCTGGAGCGCGACAAGGTCGAGGCGACGGCGCTGTTGTCCAAGGGCGGCGACTGGTTGAAGCTGGAAAAACTCAGCGACACCCAATACCGCGCACGCATTGCGGTGCAGGACAGCTTCGCGCCGAACCTGACGTTCTCGGTGCTGTACACCAAGGGTGGTCAGTACAGTTTCCAGAACGCCGGCATCAAGGTGATCACACCGCAGATCGACGTCGCCATCGCCACTGACAAAGAGACCTACCGGCCCGGCGACACCGTGTCGGTCGACCTGACCACGCAGTTCGCCGGCAAGCCGATCCCGGCGCATCTGACGGTCAGTGTGGTCGACGAAATGGTCTATGCCCTGCAACCGGAAATCGCGCCGACCATCGACCAGTTCTTCTACCATCCGCGCCGCAACAACGTGCGCACCAGCGCCAGTCTTTCGTTCATCAGCTACGACGTCGCGTTGCCCGGCAGCCCCGGTGCGCCGGGCAAGGCCAACCGCAGCGAGCGCGGTGTGAAAGTGCTGGAGCGTCCCCGTCGGGAAGACGTCGACACCGCCGCCTGGCAACCGGAGCTTGTGACCGACGCCAATGGCAAGACCCGTTTCACCTTCAAGATGCCGGACTCGCTGACCCGCTGGCGCATCACCGCCCGGGCCATTGCCGACGACGGCCAGGTCGGGCAGAAGAAGCAATTCCTGCGCTCGGAGAAACCGCTGTACCTGAAGTGGAGCGGGCCAACCCGATTCCGCGTCGGCGATAAACCGGATCTCGGTGTGTTTGCTTTCAGCCAGGCGCAAAACCAGGTCAAGGCTGAGCTGGTGATTCATTACGCAGGCAGCGAACAGCGGGTTCCCGTCACGCTCGACAGCGGCATCAACTACATACCGCTACCCGTATTCGGGTTAGTCAATGGCGAGTGGAGTGCCGAGCTTGTGCAGGACGGCAAAACCGTCGATGCCTTGGCCGTGCACCTGGGAGCAACCGGTGAAGGCTGGCAAGTCACGCAAAGCCAACGCCTGGACGTGACCAGCGCAGACACGCCGTTGAGCCTGCCGGCGGATGCATCGGAGATTCGCTTGCGTCTGGATGACAGCCCGCAAGCGTTGTTCCGTTCTGCCCTCGATGATCTGCTGGGCTACCCGTACGGCGGCGTCGAGCAAACCGCCAGTCAATTGCTGCCGTTGAGCATTGCCTATCCAGCCTTGTCGTCGAACCCACAGGTTCGCGATCGCCTGCGTCTGATCATGCAGAACAGCCGCCTGCGCCTGGTGCAAATGGCGGGCCCTTCGGCGAGCTTCACCTGGTGGGGCATGGACGGCGAGCCGGACGCGTTTCTCACCGCCTACGCGTACTACGCCGACTGGCACGCCAGCCGGGTGCTGCAACTGAGCTTGCCACCGGAGCACTGGCAACGGGTACTGGAGGTGTACGCGAAACAAGCGAAAAACACGCCGCTGTTGCAACGGGCGCTGATTCTGTCATTCGCCAAACAGATGCAGTTGCCGGTCGACACCCTGCTCAGCGGATTGATGGAAGACCTGATGCGCGCCGGTGAGGGCAGTACCGCAAACGTCATGGACGTGGCTGGCGATAGCCTGGTCATGGGTGATCCGGACTCGGCACTGGGCTTGGCCGCTGCGCGGGCGTTGAGCGCCTCGCTGGCCAGGCAATCGAAGGTCGCTCTGCCGGACGCATTCAAGCGCCAATTGGCCGATGCGCAGCAGCGACTGACGACCAGCTCCGAACCCTTTGCCGAGGCGCTGAATGCATCGCTGCAGCCGTTCGATCTAGCGCATGCGCAAGCGTTGTTGCTGCGTTTATTGCCACAACAATCCACGCTGGAACGTGCGTTGGCACTGACCTGGTTGCAACGCAGTATCGAACAGGCTGCGCCAGCTGCAGCCCTGAAACCGGGTGACGGCTGGAAGCAGGAGCAGGGCGCGACGGGTGAAGTCTATTGGACATGGCAAGGCGCGCAGGTACCCGGGGTGTTGTCGCTGAGCGGTGCGCAGGAGCATCCACTGAGTGCCTCGTTGAGCTTCCAGAGCAAACAGCCAGCGGTCGATCCGCTGCCGGTGACCATCACCCGTCGCCTGTCGCGACTGGTGCCAGGCGATGAAGCCTTCACCTTCAAGCTGCAGCCGGTCGGCAATGCCCCATTGTCCAGCGACAACCTGTATCTCGACGAAGTGATCCTGACCAGCAAAGCCGCCAGGCCCTTGCGTTATGGCCTGCTCGAAGTGCCGCTGCCACCGGGCGCGGATGTCGAACGCACCACCTGGGGCATCAAGCTCATGGGCAAGGCCGGGACCGAGCCGACAGCGTTGGAGAAGGCCCGTTTCGAGCCGGGACAAATGGCCTACGCGGTGCCGGTGGATGCCTTGAGCGGCGAACTGCGTCTGCGTCATCTGGTGCGTTTCTCGCAGAAAGGCCAGTTCAGCCTGCCGCCGGCGCGCTTCACCCAGGTGTACGCGCCACAGCATCAGGCCCAGGAGCAGAAGCCGGCGCTCGGTTCGGTGACGGTTCACTGATATGCGTCGGCCTTGGGTCTGGTTGCTGCTGAGTCTGATTCCTGCGCTGGCCACCGCGCAGGAAGAACCGTTGCGGCTGGCCTTCAAGGATCAATTGCTGACGTTGAGCCGCACGCAACTGATATCCCGCGAACCGTTATCCGACAGTTTGCAGGCACCCTTGGGCAGTGTCTGGAAGCTGTTCGTGTACGGCTGGCTGGTGGATACCGGTGCGCGCGAGCCGGCGTATAGCTGTCGCGGGCAATCGAGAGAGGAAGTCTATTGCTGCGCTGCTGGTGGCAAGATCGAGCGGGATCAGGCGTTGGTGAAATCCTGCGGGCTGTATTTCGAGCCAGCGCGCCTGGCGCTCGACCCAGGCGCCTGGCGCGAATATTGGCAGGCACGACAGGCGCCAGAGTGGCTGCTGGATTTGTCATCTTTGCAGCCTGCCACCCGGGTTCCGGTGGTGGAATTGCTGCGCATGTTGGCGCGGATGCCGGCGCAGGACCAGGCGCGTCGCGTGTTGCTGGATGTGCTGTTGAACGCGGCGGATGGCAACGTCGTGGGCGAACTCGGCAGCCGCTTGCGGGTAAAGACCTGGAGCTGGCTGGGGGACCGGGATGCCGCGTCGCGTCAGGGTGGGTTCGCCGGTTGGACGGTGGATGGCACGCCGATCTGGGCGGGAGGGCGCGGAACCAGCCAGCGGGTCCTGCGCGATTACGCCCAGGCGTTGTCGGCGGTGCTGCCGACGTCCTGGCCGGTGGAGGCGGGGAAGTGTGTCGAGGTCGATCTGTTCTCTCGCTATCCACTGCAGCGGGTCGTGTCAGGTGACCCTGTCATGTCGTCCCGCCAGTTGCTGGGCGACTACCGTGTCGAGTTCGCCAATGGCAACCAACTGGATATCCATAGCGACGGCGAACTGTTTCTGCTCAACGACAGCCCTTCACCCAAGCTGGTCGCCCGCCTGGACCGTGAAGAGTATGTCGCCCGTGTGCTGCAGCGTGAAGCCAGTGCCGAACCCGCGGAAGCCGCCAAGGCCCTCGCCGTGGCCATCCGCACCTACCTGCTGCAAAACGCCACGCGCCGCGGTGATTGCATGAGCATCGACGACAGCAGTCAACGCCAACGCGTCGCCCCACGCCCGGCCACGACGCAAGCACGCAGCATCGCCGCCTGGACCAGCGACCTGGTACTCGCCGGCAGCACCGTGACCTACCACTCCAACCAGCCAGGCCTCGACAGGTTGTCCTGGCAACAAGCCGTGGAACAAGCCAGCGCCGGCCAGCGCTTCGACGCCATCCTGCTCCACGCCTACCCACGGGCCAGCCTTAGCCGCTGGGACAATCCTGTTGCCTCCTGTGAAGCGCTGCCCGCCGCGCAAGACTGGCTGCAAAAACAGCGCCGCGGCTGGCGACCCCGTCTTGAAAGCGAAGCCGGCTACAACGAAGTCAGTACCTTCGCCGTATGCCGCCTGGCATTCGGCCGCCCCTTTGTCGACCGCGAACGCCAGCGCATCTACGCGCGCGGCGTGCTCTCGCTGCAGGACCGCCTCGACCTGACCCACGAATACCTGCACCTGGCCTTCGAAGCACACCCCAACGGCCAGGATGAAACCTACATCGAAGGGCTCGCCCGCCACCTTTTGCTGGAATAGACCATGACCCATCGTTATCCACAGGTCTTGCTGTTGCTCTGCGCGCTCGCCGTGCTATCGCCGGCAACCGCCGCCGACAGTGTCAAACTCGACACCCCTTCTGGCGGCTGGCGAACCGGCGCCGCCGAAGGTGAGGGCGAGAATTTTCGTCAGGTCGTCAACTACCCGGCATCGTCGGTAAACACCCCGGCTGGGCAGGCAAACACCGCGCGCATCGCCGGTCAGATCAAAACAGCGCCGAAGAACGGTGAACCCGGCCGGCTGATCGTCAACGGCGTCAGCATGCCCCTGAAAATCGATCCAGAGGGCGGCTTCGATCGGCCATTCTCATTCCCCAACGGCAGCAACAGCGTCGAAGTCCGCAGCCCTGACGGACAGCAGCGCCACCGGACCCAATTCCTCAATACCAGCGTCGGCGCCACACCCGCCAAATTGCGCGTGCTGCTGGCCTGGGACAGCGACGGCACCGACCTCGACCTGCACCTGATCACCCCGGACGGCGCCCACATCTGGTACGGCGACCGCGCCGTGGCAAACGGCGCCGCCCTTGATGTCGACGTCACCACCGGCTACGGCCCGGAAATCTTCGCCATGCCGGCGCCGATCAAGGGGCAGTACCTGGTGTATGTGAACTACTTCGGCGGTGGCTATCGCAGCGATGAAGAGGGGCAGGAGGACGCGGTGCAACCGCTGACGACGGCGCAGGTGACCGTGATTACCGAGGAGGGGACGCCTAGCGAGAAAATGGAGACGTTCCTGGTGCCGATGCGGGCGGTGGGGGAGTTGACGTTGGTGAAAGCGTTTAGTTATCCGTAAATCGGACTCACCCCACGGCCAGTCGCGCGAACGGCTGCTTGCCAGACGCAAACAGCCGCAAGATTCACGCTACTTCGCGACCACCAGCGCCGGTGGCTGCCAGCTGCCGTTACCGGCGGGAAGAATCGAGGGCGGTGCGGTCTTCGGCCAGTAGAGACGCATCACCAGGTACACCGTGTCGTCAGGCGCGGGCAGCCAGTTGGCCTCCTTGGCCTTGCCCGGCGAATCCTTCTGTATGTAAAGGGTCAGTGAGCCATCCGCGTTCTTCGTCATGCCTGACAGCATCGGCGAATTGATCAGGTAGCGGTTGAGCGGATTCTTGATCAGCAGTTGGCTCTTGCCGTCGTACATCGTCACCGACCAGAAGGCATTGACGGGCGGCAGCTTGCCGCCCGCGAAGGTGAGCGTGTAATTGTGCTTGCTGGTATCGAGCGTCTGGCCGCTGCCGTCGGTACGCGTATAGGGGTACATCGCCTCGGCGGCGTCGTTGCCGTACAGGCCGCCCTTCGCGGCACCGGCCCGCATGAGCCAGTTGGACTGGTAGAACGCCTGATCACCGAAGAACGCACCGACGTTCCAGCCATTGATATTCTTCATTCCGCTCGAGAGAAACCTCTCGACCTTTTCGTCGCCGGCCTTCATCCCGAGCAGGACCGCGGCCTTGTGCTCGAGCGAGAGGTCCTTGAATTCAAAGTTCCGGCCGGGACCTACCCCGATGCTGGCCAGCCTGGCCCGGATCGCCTTGTCGTCAGCCGATGCTGGCACATACTGCATCGCGGCCGACAGGTACTCGAAGAAGTTGGCCTTGATACCTGCCGTGGTGGCCGGCACGAAATCGATCTTCGGCGCAGCGGGCGGCGCGGGTTGATGAAGGAAGGCGGACAGCGCCTGGATCTTGTAGCCCGCCTGCACCTTCTCGACGTTTGGCATGTCGGCCGGATTGAACAACTGGGTGCGGATCAAGGTCAGCGCGAAGGGGGTCGAGGAGGTAAACACCTTGTCGATGCCTGGCGGTGTCGCACCCTTCCAGTCAGGGCCTGCAACCAGATAGCTGCCAGGTGCACTGGCAGTTGCCCGACTGCCGATGTAGCCATAGTTGTAGGTGTTGCCGTCGATCAGTTGAATCGAGTAGTAGCGCTTTTTGGAGACTGCCGGCACCGTGATCACCAGCGGCTCCGCGCGCAGGTCGGCCCAGAGTATCGAGTACGGGGTGTCGCTGTTGGGCGTAATGACGGCGGTATCGGCGGGCGTCGCGACCCGATGCTCGTTGTACAGTTGATTGAAGGGGGCCTTGAACTGGCTGGACCTGGAGTCCACCGCGAACTCATTCATCACGGCATAGTTCATGACCAGCGGCAAGCCGTAGATAAAACCTTCCTCGGCAATCGCCTTGGTCTGCTCAAGACTCGGCGCGGCCACGCCCTTGGCCACATCCGCCTTGCCTGCCTGCGCAACCGGATCGTTCTTGCCCGCGCACCCCGCGAAAAGCGTTGAACCCGCCACGACAACTGCCGCAGCCAGGGGCCAGCCCCTGTGTGACATCCTGTTCATTTTCACCTCGTTAGTCTTGAGCAACTGCACGTAATGGGCAGTCGCAAAAAAACCGGGAATCAGGTCCGTGGACAGCATGCAGACATCAGAAATGCATCTTGCATTTTCGGACAGCCAGCGAGAGGTATAGCTCGGATTTTCGGGTAGTGCATACGAGGGGGTGAGATCACGCCAGGCGACCCGGGACGGCTTCCATTCAAAAGCTCGGGGGGCGTTACTTCTTCAGACGAGTCGGCTTTCTGGCGGGTATTAAAAAGCCGGCTTGTGGCCGGCTTCTCGGGGACTGGCTTGGTTCATTTTTGGTAAACCGCGCCAGCCTTCAAAACGTACACCCGGATCTTGCGTCCGGCTGTGGGACTCGGCGAGAAAGTCATCTGCCTTGTCGGTGCGATCAGGGCCGCTTGGCGGGTCGATGCGCAAATGTGGGGCGCAGCATACTGATTTTTTTGCAGAATTCCCAGCTTGGTGTGTGAGTTGGCGTGTCCGGGTGTTACAGGAACGGTAGCGGTGGCCGTCGTTTGTTCAGGGTTGACCACCAGAACACCCAGCCCAGTACCCTGATGTTCTGTTCTTCGATTTGCGCGGGCCTGAAGATTTCATCCGGGTAATCCGTGCGGTTATGGCTGCGCAAGCGCAGGGAGTTGCCCGGCAGTCGGTGCAGGTATTTGATGCGCAGCATGCCGTCATGTTCGATCGCGTAGATCTCGCCATCGACGATCTGGGTCAGCCCGCGATCGATTGCCAGGGTGGAGCCGTCATCGATTTTCTCGGCCATGCTGTTGCCGATCATGGCGGCTGCGATGGCGTCGGTGTGATTGATTTCCAGGGAATCTAGGTGGCTGCGGGGCAGGCGCAGGCATTGTTCACGGTCTTCGATGACGTGGGTCTTGTTGGAGCCGGGGGCGGTGATTACTTCCTTGTAGAAGGGCAAGTCGATGTCGGTGGGCTCAACCACCGTGTAGACACCACGGATCGTCTGGGCGTCGAAGGTGTGGCCGGAGTCGTCGACCAGGCGCAGGTGCCGGGCGTCTTTCGAGCCTTCGCCGGTTTTTAGCCAGTCGCTGTTGACCGAGAGTTTCCTGGCGACTTCTTCCATGCAATGGGCGGGGACACCGCGGGTGTACCAGTTGTGTACATTTTGCGGAGCCGTATCCAGGAATTCGGCGAATCCTGTCGTCGTGATGTTCGCTGCTTCAAGGAGCGCTTTAAACCGCGGGCCGCTAGTGTTCTTTTTCATGAGCGGGAGTCTACTGGCGGCGGTCAGGGGGTTGAATAAACGGCCTGTTCAAATTTCGAGGGAAATTTACGACTGGATGTGAGACGTGTTGGGTAAAAAATAAACATGAAAACCTGGGAATGCAGCGTGTTAAACGAACTGTTTAAATCGGTTTTACAGGCGCCCATAAAAAACCCCGGATCTCCCGGGGTTCTTCATGAAGCTGGTGGCTCAAAGCCTGCAGCTGCTCTTAACCTTTATAGGCAGCAACCGACTTGGTGATCGCTTCGCGGGCGGCGTCTGCGCCGTCCCAGCCTTCGATCTTGACCCATTTGCCTTTTTCGAGATCTTTGTAGTTCGCGAAGAAGTGCTCGATCTGCTGGATCAGCAGTGCTGGCAAGTCGGTGTACTCCTTCACGTCGACGTACAGCTGGGACAGCTTGTCGTGTGGAACCGCGATCACTTTGGCATCGCCGCCGCCATCGTCGGTCATGTTCAGGATGCCGACCGGACGAGCGCGGATCACCGAACCTGGAGCAACCGGGTAAGGAGTCACGACCAGCACGTCGAGGGGATCACCGTCGTCTGCCAGGGTGTTCGGGATGTAACCGTAGTTGGCCGGGTAGAACATCGGGGTGGCCATGAAACGGTCAACGAACAGGCAATCGCTGTCTTTGTCGATTTCGTACTTGATCGGCGCGTGGTTGGCCGGAATCTCGATCGCGACGTAGATGTCGTTCGGCAGGTCTTTGCCAGCCGGAATCTTGCTGTAGCTCATTGGGCGTTGCCCCCGTTAGTTGACCAGAAACACTTGGCCGGATTGACCAAAAAGTGGCGGCGATTATAGGCATATTCCTACGGCGACGCCACGTACCAGAAGTCGTGTAGACCTTAGTCGTGTGCCTGATAGACCGGGTTCTCGGCCAGAAGTTGCCGCAGCCTTACGAGTGGGTCCTGGCGATAGAAAAGCTTGAGTTGCCCGTAGACCTGTGGATAAGCCTCGTGCAGCAAATCCGGGGCACTGAAGAAGTATTCACTGGTGACGGCGAAGAACTCGGCCGGGTTTTCCGCGGCATACGGATCGATGGTGGTCTCGGCGTCCGGGTTGCGGTCCAGTTGGCGGTCGAGGTCGTCGTAGGCTTGCTGCATGACCCTGGCCCAGTCGCTGACCCGCATGTCCGCGTGCAGCGGGGGCAGGCCGTTGGCGTCGCCGTTGAGCATGTCGAGCTTGTGCGCCAGTTCGTGGATCACCAGGTTGTAGCCTTCCCAGCCGCCGCTGGCCATGACACCGGGCCAGGCCAGGATGATCGGCCCTTGCTGCCAGGCTTCGCCGCTGTGCTCGCCGTCCCATTCGTGCTCGACCCCACTGGCGTCACGATGACGCTGTGGGCTGAGGAAGTCGTCGGGATAGAGAATGATTTCGTGAAAACCCTGATACCAGTTCAGGTCACCCAGATGCAGCAACGGCAGTTGCGCCTGGGCGGCGAGCAGCAGGCGTTGTTCCTGATGCAGTTCGACACCGGGCAGGGCGGTCAGGTGCTTGTCTTGCAGAAACAGTACGCAGGCTTCGCGCAGCCACTGGTCTTCGGCGGCACTGATGCCATCCAGGAAGCTCAGGTGATGGCGCACCCGCTGCCACATGTCGTCGGCTATCGGGTGCTTGGCCAGGATGCGCCGGCGTCGCCAGGCGCTAAGGGACCACATCGTTCAGCGCGAGGCGGTTTTGGAGTTCGAACTGCCAAAACGGCTGCGCACAACGCCAATGATCATTGGCACCAGCGAAAGCAGAATGATGCCGACCACCAGCAGCGACAGGTTCGATTTGATGAAGGGTACGTTGCCGAAGAAATAGCCCAGGGTGACCAGGCCACCGACCCAGAGAATCGTGCCCAGCACGCTGAAGGCGAAGAAACGCGGGTAGGGCATTTTGGCGACGCCGGCGACGAAGGGGGCAAAGGTACGGATGATCGGCAGGAAACGCGCCAGGGTCACGGTTTTGCCGCCGTGTTTGTCATAGAAATCGTGGGTTTGCTGCAGGTAGTCGCGCCGGAAGATCTTCGAGTTCGGGTTGCTGAACAATCGTTCGCCCGCCGTTCGTCCTATGATGTAGTTGGTGCTGTCACCGAGAATCGCCGCGAGCATCAGCAAACCGCCCAGCAATACCGGGTCCATGCCGCCACCGGCCGCGACGGCGCCGGCGATGAACAGCAGTGAATCGCCCGGCAGGAAGGGCATGACCACCAGGCCGGTTTCACAGAAGATCACCAGAAAAAGAATGGCGTAGATCCATGGCCCGTAGTTGGTGACCAGCAAATCGAGGTAGACATCGAGATGCAGGACGAGATCGAGCGGGTTGAAATCCATGGACGGCACCTGTGGTAACGGCCCGGTTCAGCAGGCCTGCGGATGACTTCGCGTAAGACTACAGACAGGAGGTAGTTTTTCTTACAAGCCGGAAAGAACGGAATTATACGGGGTGGAAAGTGAAAAGCGCGTAGGGTTTGTAGCAGGGAATTTCCGAGTGTATTGAGAAAAAGATCGCAGCCTTCGGCTGAAAGCTGCGATCTTTTTTGACCTTACAACTCTTCGCTGATCGGCAATACGTAGTTCTTGAACTCGGTGTCTTCCTTGAATCCGATGGATTCGTAGGTTTTCTGCGCCACTTCGTTGTTGCTGCTGGTGGACACGCGCATGCGCACGGCGTTGGTTTCCTTGGCCATTTTCTTCGCAGTGCGGATCAGGTTGTCGGCCACCAACTGGCGGCGGGCATCTTCAGCAACGTAGATGTCGTTGAGGATCCACACGCGTTTGAGCGAAAGCGAAGAAAAGCTGGGGTAAAGCTGACAGAAACCCATCAGTTTGTTGTTGCCGTCCTCGGACAGGGCCAGGTAAATCACCGATTCCTTACGACGCAGGCGTTTCTCGAGGAACGCCCGGGACGAGTCCGGATACGCCAGGGAGCCATAAAACTCGCGATATTTGACGAACAATGGGGTCAGCAGGTCCAGGTGTTCGAGGGTCGCTTGAATAATCCGCATGGTAGGTCTCGTCTTCAAGTGGCTGTCTTCACATGCTTTGGCGGCAAATGATACTCACTGGCAGCCGTGCATCGATCCTGCCTGAAAAGGATGAGAAAGTGCAATGCGGAAGCGGTTCAGGCTTGCGGCGAATCAAGTAGGAAATTTCCTTTAATGTCCGCTCTTGCGTCTGACTCCAGCGTTTGCACCTGCGCTTCGTCCTTCAGGTTGACTCCGGATAACTGTCGCCGGCATGCCTCGCGCATCAAATACAGCAAACGGTGTGCCGCCATGCCGTAAGTCAGGCCTTCGAGGCGCACATTCGAAATGCAGTTGCGATAGGCGTCGGTCAGGCCGACCTTTGGATTATAGGTGAAATATAACCCCAGGCTGTCTGGTGAGCTCAGGCCAGGGCGTTCGCCGATCAGGATCACGGTCATTTTTGCGCCCAATAGTTCGCCGATCTCGTCGGCTACGGCGACCCGGCCCTGTTCCACCAATATTACAGGTGCCATTGACCATCCGTCGGCTGAACTCTGCTCTGAAAAGCGCACCAGGAACGGCAATGTATGGCGATGCACGGCCAATGCAGACAAACCATCGGCGACCACGATTGCCAGATCGACCCCAGCAGGATTGGCGGCGGCGTATTGGCGCAGTTTTTTTGCCGACTCCACACTCAACTTGCGCCCCAGATCGGGGCGCTGCAGGTAGCTGTTGCGATCAGGCGCGGCGCTATGCAGCAACAGGCTGTCACGACCGCATTCGGCCAGTTGCTCGCTGAGGGCGGCATGATCAAACGGCAAGTGCACCGCGTCTCGCGCCTGGGCGTGGGCAAATTGAAAGTCCAGCTGGGCGCGGGTGGGCAGGCTGGTGCCGGTGCGGCCCAGGGCAATGCGTGCGGGGGTCAGGCGTCGCAGTTCCAGCCAGGGGTTGTGCGGATCAAAGGGTGGTTTTTCCATATCGACACTCATCCCAATTGCGCCAAGGCCTGGCGGAAGGCCGGCGGCAGGCTGTTACCGAAGAGGACCTTGCCGTCCGGCTGAGTGAAAATGCCCATTTTCGCCAGCCATTGTTCAAATTCCGGCGCAGGCTTGAGCCCCAGCGTTTGCCGGGCGTAAAGCGCATCGTGGAACGACGTGGTCTGGTAGTTGAGCATGATGTCATCGGAGCCGGGGATGCCCATGATGAAGTTGATCCCGGCGACCCCGAGCAGGGTCAGCAGGGTGTCCATGTCATCCTGGTCGGCCTCGGCATGGTTGGTGTAACAGATATCGCAGCCCATTGGCACGCCCAGCAGCTTGCCGCAGAAGTGGTCTTCGAGGCCGGCGCGGATGATCTGCTTGCCGTTGTAGAGGTATTCGGGGCCGATGAAGCCGACAACGGTGTTCACCAGGAATGGGTTGAAATGGCGCGCCACGGCGTAGGCCCGGGTTTCGCAGGTCTGCTGGTCGACACCGTGGTGGGCATTGGCCGACAGTGCGCTGCCCTGGCCGGTTTCGAAATACATCAGGTTGTTGCCGAGGGTGCCGCGATTGAGGCTCAAGCCGGCATCGTAACCTTCCTTGAGTACGTTCAGATTGATGCCGAAGCTGGCGTTGGCTGCCTCGGTGCCGGCAATCGACTGGAATACCAGGTCCAGGGGGACGCCGCGATTGACCGCTTCGATCGAGGTGGTGACATGGGTCAGCACACAGGCCTGGGTCGGGATTTCGTAGCGCTGGATGATCGCATCGAGCATGTCCAGCATGGCGCAGATCGAGGCGATGCTGTCGGTGGCCGGGTTGATGCCGATCATGGCATCGCCGTTACCGTGCAACAGGCCATCCAGGATGCTCGCGGCAATGCCGGCCGGTTCGTCAGTGGGGTGGTTGGGTTGCAGGCGGGTGGACAGGCGGCCGCGCAGGCCAAGGGTGCCGCGGAACTGCGTGACGACGCGGATCTTCTGCGCCACCAGCACCAGGTCCTGAACGCGCATGATCTTCGATACGGCGGCCGCCATTTCCGGGGTCAGGCCGGGGGCGAGGGCGCGTAGTACCCGTTCGTCGGCGTCGTCGCTGAGCAGCCAGTCGCGAAAACCGCCGACGGTGAGGTGGCTGACCACCGCGAAAGCCTGTTTATCGTGGGTGTCAATGATCAGGCGGGTGACTTCATCGGTCTCGTAGGGAATCAGGACTTCCTGCAGGAAGTGGCTCAGGGGGATGTCGGCCAACACCATCTGCGCAGCGACGCGCTCGCCGTCATTGAGGGCGGCGACGCCGGCCAGGTAGTCCCCGGAGCGGGCCGGGGTGGCCTTGGCCATCACTTCCTTGAGGTTTTCGAAGCGGTAGGTCTGGGCGCCGACGGAATGGGCGTATACGGCCATGGGCGGTGTCCTCCTGGTTGAATATTGAACCGTGGGGCGGGTTTTTCGACCCCAAACAGGGCAGGCGCCAGGCTGGAGGCCCGGCGCTAGTGCAACTCAAGCTCCTTCGAGCATAGCGTCCACCGGGGCTTCGGAGCGTTGCCGCGCGGTCAGTTGGAAATACAGGTAACCGGCGGCCATGAAGCCCAGGAACACCAGGCCGATCAAGGTGTTGAACCACGCCATCGCGAGCAGGCACACCACCGCCAGGAACAGCGCAATCCCCGGTACGATCGGATAGCCCGGGGCGCGGAAGGTGCGCTCGAGGTTCGGCTCGGTCTTACGCAGTTTGAACAGGCTCAGCATACTGATGATGTACATGACGATGGCACCGAATACCGACATGGTGATCATTGCCGCCGTCAGCGACATGCCTTGCAGGTTGACCAAGCCATCGCTGTAGATGGCCGCAATGCCGATCACGCCACCGGCCAGGATCGCCCGATGCGGGGTCTGGAAGCGCGAAAGCTTGGCCAGGCTGCGCGGCAGGTAACCGGCGCGGGCCAGGGCGAAGAACTGCCGGGAGTAGCCGAGAATGATCCCGTGGAAACTCGCCACCAGGCCAAACAGGCCGATCCAGACCAGCATGTGCATCCAGGTCGAATTGTTACCGACTACCGCTTTCATGGCCTGGGGCAGCGGGTCGTTGATGTTTGCCAGTTGACGCCAGTCGCCGACGCCGCCGGCCATTACCATTGTGCCGATGGCCAGGAACACCAGGGTCAGGATGCCGCTGACGTACGCCCTGGGAATCGTGCGTTTCGGGTCCTTGGCTTCCTCGGCGGCCATGGCCGCGCCTTCGATGGCGAGAAAAAACCAGATAGCGAAGGGAATGGCCGCGAAAATGCCGGGAATGGACGCGATAGTGAATTCACTGGAGCCAGACCAGCCATTGAGCACGAAATTGCTGAAACTGAACCCTGGCGCGACCACGCCCATGAACACCAGCAGTTCGGCGACGGCCAGCACGGTCACCACCAGTTCGAAGGTGGCGGCGATGCTGACGCCGAGAATATTCAGGGTCATGAACACGAAGTAGGCGCCAACGGCGGCGATTTTCGGGTCCAGTTCCGGGTATTGCACGTTGAGATAGGCGCCGATGGCCATGGCGATGGCCGGCGGTGCGAAAACGAATTCGATCAGGGTGGCGATGCCGGCGATCAAGCCGCCTTTCTCTCCGAAGGCCCGCCGACTGTAGGCAAATGGACCGCCGGCATGGGGAATGGCCGTGGTCAATTCGGTGAAACTGAAGATGAAGCAGGTGTACATCGTCGCCACCATCAATGCGGTGACGAGGAACCCCAGGGTCCCGGCGGTGCCCCAGCCGTAACTCCAGCCGAAGTATTCACCGGAAATCACCAGGCCAACGGCAATGCCCCATAGGTGCAGGGTGCCGAGTGTGGGTTTGAGCTGTGTGGAAGAAGTCATAAGTCCTCGCTGTCTTTTTTGATCTTGTTGGACTTTCGGGTGCTGTATTTACTGTAGAACGCGTACGCAAAGCCCGTGCCAGAGCGGCAAGGCAATGATTTTCGGTGTGTTTGAGGACGCCTTCGCCGGCAAGCCAGCTCCTACAGGTACTGCGTGATCCTTGTAGGAGCTGGCTTGCCAGCGAATGCCGTTACGCGGTATCGCGCCGGATTAGAAGAAACC
>NZ_JBIUYA010000034.1:0-66188 GCF_044744285.1 Pseudomonas sp. NPDC087336
CTGCCCAAGGCAGCCTTCAGCTATGAAACATGTTTACCGGACACTAGTGACGCTCTGCGTGGGAATGCCTCAACGGACGCTCCGCGTTCGGCTTTTGATTTGGGACGCAGAGCGTCCCGGGCTGCATTCCCACGCAGAGCGTGGGAACGATCAGTGTGACGAAACAAAAATGCCAGGCAAGATGCCTGGCATTTTTTGTAGCTCATCTGACGCCTGAAGACGAATCAGAATGGCAGTTTCATGCCCGGTGGCAATTGCATGCCGGCGGTCATGCTGCCCATTTTGTCCTGGCTGTTGGCTTCGATCTTGCGCACGGCGTCGTTGACGGCCGCGGCGAACACCGCTTCCAGCATTTCCTTGTCATCTTCGCTCAAGCCTTCGACCAGGCTTGGGTCGATGGTCACGCGCTTGACGTCGTGACGACCGGTCATCACCACGGTGACCATGTCGCCACCGGCTTTACCGGTGACTTCGGCGTTGGCCAGCTCT
Source organism: Pseudomonas sp. NPDC087336 (assembly GCF_044744285.1). NCBI lineage: Bacteria > Pseudomonadati > Pseudomonadota > Gammaproteobacteria > Pseudomonadales > Pseudomonadaceae > Pseudomonas > Pseudomonas sp. NPDC087336. Next base: position 490 of record NZ_JBIUYA010000034.1, read on the forward strand.
TCCTGCATCTTGGCCATTTTTTCCTGCATCTGCTGCGCCTGCTTCATCAGGCCGGCCATGCCACCTTTCATCATGGGAATCACCTCAAAAGTACTTGGATTAAACGGCACCCGGCCCCTGCGGGCGAGCGCCTTCAGTTATTAGCCCTGACTGGCCAGGGCCTCGACAGGTTCAATAGTATCGTTACGGACCACCGCACCGAACTGCTGCATCATTTGCTGGATGAACGGATCACCGTGGATCGACTCCTCGGCCTCGCGCTGACGGTCGGCACGCCGACGGGACGCTGCCTGGGCCGGGGTTTCCTGCTCGGGCTTGATCAGCTCCATGGTCAGGGTCAGGGTGCGCCCGTGATACTGGTTCAACGCTTCGTTGAGGCGACGCTGCTGAGTAGCGTTGAACAAGGCGCTGTGGGCCGGGTCCAGGTGCAACAACCAGTTGTCACCATCGACCGCGATCAGCGTGCAGTTGGCGGCGATGCTGCCGGTCATGCCGGAGATCGGCAGTTTCGGGAACAACTCCAGCCATTGCAGGGCCAGGCCCGTGGCAGGTGCCGCGGCGGGCTCAGGCTCGGGTTCTGCGGCAGGCTCGGCGGTGTGCTCGCTGGCCAAGTCGTCAAGGTAGCTGTAGGCCGAGTCCATGTCTGGCTCGATGTAATCCTCGTCCAGCGGCGGCTCGTCATCCAGGTCCATGCCTGGGGTGGCGGCATCGACCTGGGCCACCGTCGGTTCCGGAATCGGCGCGGCGGCCCACTCCGGCGCGTCCGGCACCACGCTATCGGGGGTCGGCATCGGCATTGGCGGCAACTCGGGCTGCTCGCTGACGGTTTCCAGCACCGGCTCGACGGCTGGCTGTTGAACGGCTGCAGGCTCGACCGGATCATTCCACGGCAGGTCGACCACTTCTTCTACCACGACTGCCGGGGCCACCGGCTCAGGCTCAGGCTCAGGCTCAGGCTCAGGTACTGCGCCAGGCGCAACCGGTGCAGGTACCGGGGCCACTGCCGCAACAGGTGCAACGGGCGCAGGTACCGGGGCCACTGCCGCAACAGGTGCAACGGGCGCAGCGGGCGGCGCAACGACCGGCGTGGCAGCCACTGATTTGGCGGAATCAACCGTGGCCTGGCTGATCCCCACTGGCTTTAGCGGTTGCCTTGGCGCGTCCGTGGTGTCGGCGGGCCGGAATGCCAGCATGCGCAACAGCACCATTTCAAAGCCGCCACGGGGATCCGGCGCCAGCGGCAAGTCGCGGCGGCCGATCAGGCCCATCTGGTAATAGAACTGAACGTCTTCGGCCGGCAAGGCCTGGGCCAGGGCCAGCACCCGGTCACGGTCGCCATGGCCGTTGTCGACGCCTTCCGGCAAGGCCTGGGCGATGGCGACACGGTGCAGCACATTGAGGATTTCCGAGAGCACGCCGTTCCAGTCCGGGCCCTGTTCGGCCAGGTGGCGGACCGCTTCGAGCAAGGCTTTGGCGTCACCCTCGATCAACGCATGCAGGACGTCATAGACCTGGCCGTGATCGAGGGTGCCGAGCATCGCCCGCACATCGGCGGCCATGACCTTGCCTTCACCGAAGGCGATCGCCTGGTCGGTGAGGCTCATGGCATCGCGCATCGAACCGTCGGCGGCGCGACCGAGCAACCACAGCGCATCGTCTTCGAACGGCACGTTCTCGACGCCGAGCACATGGGTCAAATGCTCGACGACCCGTTCCGGGGTCATGTTCTTCAGGGAGAACTGCAGGCAACGCGAGAGAATAGTTGCAGGAAGTTTCTGAGGATCAGTGGTGGCCAGGATGAACTTGACGTAGGGTGGCGGCTCTTCGAGGGTTTTCAACAGCGCATTGAAGGAATGGCTGGAGAGCATGTGCACTTCGTCGATCAGGTAGACCTTGAAACGCCCGCGGCTTGGGGCGTACTGCACGTTGTCGAGCAGCTCGCGGGTGTCTTCGACCTTGGTGCGGCTGGCGGCGTCGATCTCGATCAGGTCGACGAATCGGCCTTCATCGATCTCGCGGCACACCGAACACTCGCCGCAGGGCGTTGAAGTGATACCTGTTTCACAGTTCAAGCATTTGGCTATGATCCGCGCGATGGTGGTCTTGCCAACCCCGCGCGTACCGGTAAACAGGTACGCGTGGTGCAGCCGCTGGCTGTCCAAGGCATTGATCAGAGCCTTGAGCACATGGGTCTGGCCGACCATTTCGCGGAACGAGCGCGGACGCCATTTACGTGCAAGAACCTGATAACTCATCGAAAACCGTCGCAGCGAAGGAAGCAGAAGCGGCTAATGCTAGCGGAGCAAGGCACAAATTGCATCCGGTGTGCTCGTCTAATCTGGCTAAGATGCATTTTGCGGGCCTTTTGCTTCAAGGATAGTGGAGCGTTTATGCGGCTGGGCTTGGGGGCACTGCTGTTGATCAGCCTGGACGGGGTGGCCGCTGACGCACCGTTGCGCTTCGTGGTACCTGACAGTTGGGCCATGCCGATGGTGCAGCTTGAACGCGGCCGCCCGACCCAGGGCATCCTGTATGACGTGATGCTCAGCCTCGCGACCCAGGTCGGTGTGCCGGCGCAGTTTCACGTCTTGCCCCGCGGCCGGGTGCAAAACGCCATGGAACAGGGCGAGGTCGACATTCGCTGCTACGCCGCACAGTCCTGGACGCCGAACCAGTCCGGCGACTACATCTGGAGCATTCCGCTCTGGACCCAACCCGACCTGCTGGTCAGCCGGCCTGACGCGACGACGTCCGTCAACCCGACACATTTATCACATCAATCGATCGGCACGGTCCTGGGCTACAGCTACCCGACCCTGCAACCGCTGTTCGACACCAACCGACTGTACCGCGACGATGCCCGCAACCAGGAACAGGTGCTGGAGAAGCTGCACGCCGGACGCAACCGCTATGCGGTCAGCAACCAATGGACCCTGGACTGGTTCAACCAGCGATTGCTGCCGCAGCAGCAACTGCAAGGCGTGGCGTTCCTGCAGGAGCAACGCGTCGGCTGCTACGTGCGCAACGACCCCAAGGTGCCGGTGCAGCGTATTTTGCGCACCCTGCTGCACATGAAGATGTCAGGGGAAATCGATGACATCATTCGCCTTTACGTTGGCGCCAAGGCGCAAGCCAGGCCGTGACCGAGGACGGCTGTATCCGCCATCCGCCATTGCGCGGGGGCGACAAAATCCCTGACCCAGCCCGGCACGTCGGCAGCGGGCATCGGCTGCGCAATGAAATCGCCCTGGGCCACCTCGCAGCCCAACTGCAACAGCAACTCGCCATGCTCGATGCTTTCCAGCCCCTCGGCGATCACCTGGCGGCCAAATGCCCGGGCCAGGCCGATCACGGCCGTGGTCAATGCCAGGTCATCGCCATCATGAAGAATGTCGCGCACAAAGGACTTGTCGATCTTGATGGTCTGGGTACGCAGGCGCTTGAGGTAACTCAGGGATGAGTAGCCGGTGCCGAAATCTCCCAGGGAAAACTGCACCCCCAGCGCCTGGCAAGCCTGCAGGCAGGCGCTGACATGCTGGATGTTCTCGACCGCGACCGACTCGACGATCTCCAGGTCAAGTCGCTGTGGGGCGACTCGCGCATGCCGCGCCAACAGGTTTTTGAGCCGCTCGACGAAATCCGCGCGCTGAAAATGCCGCGCCGCGATATTGATGCTCACCGGCCAGTCATGCCCGGCCTGGCGCCATTGATCCAGCTGTGCCAACACCTGGTCCATGACCCACTCACCGATATCGACGATCAGATCTGTCTCTTCCACCTGGGGCAAGAATTCCCGGGCGGCCACCAAGCCGTTTTGCGGGCGCTCCCAACGCAACGCTGCCTCGAAGCCGACGACCCGGCCACGACGCATGTCGACCCTGGGCTGGTAATGCAGGCGCAATTCGCCGGCAACCAGCGCCTGGCGGACGCGCTCGACCGTCTCGTGAGTGGCCTTGACCTCACGGTCGCGGGTCACGTCGAATAAATGAAAGCGCTTGCGACCACTCTGCTTGGCCATGTACATGGCTTGATCGGCATGACGCAGCAGGGTCCCGGCATCCTCGTTGTCGTGAGGGAAGAGCGTGACGCCAATGCTGGCAAACACGTTGATGTCCTTGCCATGCAGCGAGTACGGTGCCGATATCGCCCCCAGCACCCGGTTCAGTGCGGCCCGCAGTTGCGCCAAGTCATGTACGTAGCGCAACACCAGGACGAACTCGTCGCCGGCCAGCCGTGCAACCACATCCTCGCCACGCACGATGTTGCGCAAGCGCTTGGCCACCTCCACCAGCAACAGATCGCCAGTGGCATGCCCGTAGCCATCATTGATCGCCTTGAAGCCGTCGAGATCGAGCATGCACACCGCCAGCGCGATGCTCTCGCGCCGGGAGAACTCCAGCGCCTGATCGAGCAGATCAGAAAGAAATGCACGATTGGGCAGCCCGGTGAGCACGTCATGACCGACCCGCCATTGCAGGGAATGCAGCAGTTGTCGTTTTTCGCTGATGTCGAAGCGAATCGACAGATACCGCTCAACGCGCCCGGTGGCGGAATCGATCACCGGCACCATGGTGCTTTCGACCCAATACAGGCTGCCATCCTTGGCGCGATTGCAGATCTCGCCCTTCCAGATATCACCCCGGGCAATGGTGCGCCACATGTCGACGAAGAAGTCAGAGGCGTGCACGCCGGAGTTGAGCATGCGATGGTTTTGCCCAAGCAGTTCCTCACGGCTGTAGCCGGACACTGCGCAAAACTGGTCATTGACGTGGGTGATCCGGCCGCTCAGGTCGGTCTCGGAAAAAATCGCGGCGGCATCCACCGCCCTGCGGTACTTCTCATCCATGAGTCAGGCTCGCTGTCGCTGGCGGTGGAACCCGATAAGGGCAGCAACACCGATACTGGTAATATTCTGCATGGCATCAGGTGGCTCTCGCCGCCTTGCGTGAAAGCGCGATAGTGGCTTTTTCACATCGTTCCATAATCTGAAACAAGCTCACTCAATGTCGCTTTTGGGTGGCAATTCTACGAAATGCATCACATTTTGCAAAGCAAGGTGATGCTGGAGACGCTTGACCTCGATCCTGCGGGGTATGCCCAGGCGAAGAAACAGAACGAGTTGAAAGTTCTGGGGTATCACGGATTTCAAAGAGTGGTTCACGACCGACAGAGAACAGCCAAAATCAGCCCGTCAGATGTGCCTATGAAACCAGGACCAATTCAGAAGTCGCTCTGCTGGCTATTCAACATTATGATCGAAAAGCCAGCGAAGCTTGTACGATCGTGGCAGACCAGGAGTCAGAGCGGTACGCCTAAGCCTTGAGAGCGCTTGCAAGGTCGCACTTCACCCTCGCGTTAATGAAGAATGTTTATGCCAATTATGCGATGAGCGGCGACTCCTGCGGTAGACAATAACGATCGAGGGAGCGATACATGAATGGTAATGGGATAACGGAAAATCAAACTGGCAAAGGACAGTCTTTTGCCAAACGAATCTACCTGCCACGCCTTATTGGCCTGGCGATTGGCATGCTGAGCGTAATGGCCGCCATTGCGCCGCTGGGCCTGCCGGGATGGGTATGGGGACTTTTGCTTTTCAATGGCTTGGTTTGGCCGCATCTGGCCTATCAGTTGGCCACCCGTTCTAGTGAACCGTATCAGGCGGAGCGGCGCAACTTACTCTACGACTCAGTGATGGGCGGGTTCTGGACCGCGACCATGCAGTTCAATCCGTTGCCTGCCGTCACCATCCTTTCGATGATGGCGATGAACAACGTCGCGGCAGGCGGCCAGCGTTTATTCGTGCATGGCGCGTTGGCCCAAGTTGTCGGAATTCTGCTTGCGATAACACTGTTCGGCCCGCAGGTGCAACTTACTGCAACCGCCCTACAGATCTACGCCTGCTTGCCGATGCTGACGCTCTACCCATTAGCGCTGGGTTGGGTCTGTTATCGCCTGGCTATTAAGCTCGCCGACCACAAGCGCCGTCTTAGCGCCCTGAGCTGTACCGACAGCCTCACCGGCCTGCTCAATCATGGGGCGTGGAAGGATTTGCTTCAACAGCAGTTTTTCACCTGCCGGCAGGAGAGCTTCGAATCGGTGATTGCGATCATTGATGTCGATCACTTCAAACAGATCAACGACACTTACGGCCATCTCGTTGGCGACAGCGTGCTACGCCAGCTGAGCGCCGAACTTAAGAAAAACCTTCGCCAAGGTGACCTGGCCGGTCGCTTTGGTGGAGACGAGTTCTGTGTGATCCTGCCCAACAGCCCACTGAGCCAGGCCAGCGAAATTATGGAGCGACTGCGAGGGGCAATGGGCAACTACCGCAATGAACAACTGCCTGAGCTGCGAGTCAGCCTGAGTATCGGCTTGGCATCGTGCAGCAGTGCAATGACCGACGCCGCAGACTGGCTCAACGAAGCCGACAAGGCGCTGTATGCGGCCAAGAACAGTGGGCGCGACAAGATCCATTTCTCCTTGGGCGACATCGTCAACGCACCTTGAATCACAGTGGATTCGCTAGACACCCTGCAAACCAATTTTTTGATCTTTAAACCACTGAGGTTAACAGGTAATTTCGTCGTGGAAATTGCTGGGCAATGCCCCGATGGAGCGCGTGTTTCGCAGCTTGAAAACTGAATGGATCAGCACAAGCCGTAGTGACGACCGGCAGAGAACAACCAAAACTGCCTGTCGATTACGTCCGAGGAAACCCAGACTTCCTGTCTATTGCAGCGCCTTGATATAAGACTTCGAGTTGTCCACGAAACCTGGGGGAAAACTGCGCTGCATGTGCGAAACAAATGCAGATGCGCTACAACTCATAGAACTCCGGGATCCCCACAGAAGCGAGCGAATGTGGATGAGACACAATCTCTGCGTCGTCGGACTGGTTCAGTTCGCATCTGCCTCGCTCATCATGCTAGCCACCGATGCGCTGGCAGAGGATCTCGAACCCAGGTCCTACGCCAATACACCGGTCGGTATCAATTTCCTGCTCATAGGCTACAGCGATCTACATGGCAACGTGACGGCCAACCCCTCGATCCCGCTCGAAGACGCCAAGCTCAATATCAAGACGGTGGTGTTTGCCTTTGCCAGATCCGTGGACGTCTGGGGTCGCTCGGGGAAGTTCGATATCGTCGTGCCCGAGGCAAAATTGACCGGCTCAGCCTTGCTTGCCGGTGAACCAAAGGAACGTGATGTCACTGGGTTGATCGATCCAAGATTTCGCTTCTCGGTCAATTTGTATGGCGCCCCGGCGATGTCCCTGGCTGAGTTCCCCAGCTACCAACAGGATGTGATTATCGGCGCCAGCCTGGCGATCACGGCGCCACTCGGCCAATACGACGACAGCAGGCTGATAAATCTGGGCAACAATCGCTGGTCATTCAAGCCTGAACTCGGCGTTTCCAAACGTGTGGGGCACGTGACCCTGGAGTTATCCGGCGCGGGAACCTTTTTCACCGACAATGATGAGTTACTTGGCAACCACGTGCTTTCCCAGGACCCGATTTACCAGATACAGGGGCATCTAATCTACGCCTTCAGCAATGGTGTCTGGGTTTCGCTGGATGCTACCTACTTCGCTGGCGGCAGCACCTCGGTCGATGGGGTCAGTAACCACGACTTTCAGGAAAACACCCGCTACGGATGCACCCTCACGCTGCCGTTGAACCACAACCATTCGATAAAGCTGAATGCGAGCAATGGCGGACATACCCGCACTGGCAGCGACTACGATGCTGTTGGCGTGGTCTGGCAGTATCGCTTCGGCGCAGGGCTTTGAAACATAGAATTACGGCACGTTCCATTCATGCGTTCGTAGGACATTTGTCCGATGCTGTTTGCTGACCAATGCCCGGAGAGGGTTCAGGCAAATCGGGCGTCACCTGGCCTGATGCGACGGATAAATACCGGCAAGCCGCGCTATCACGACCCCCACGTAAAAGACGCCTGAAAATTCTTCCATCATCACCAGTGAGCGGGCGTGGTTGGTCAACGGGATAACATCCCCTTAACCGGTGGTCGTGAGCGTCGTGAAGCTGAAATAGATCATTCGGAAGAAAGTGCCGGGTTGTCTGAAATCGAAATGGCCAGGGCCGAATGAGCCAGTGGCGGAAATCTCGACCAGGGCATAGATGTAGGACCAAACGAAGGCCAACATGATGTAGCCCGCAAGCGCGCCATGCAGCTTGTCGGCTGTAATTGGCCCGCGCTTGAGAAGGTAGAGAAGCACTCCGTGTAGTGGTCAACTAATCCCGGACACGACGTTAAGTTTTTTCTCGGCCTGAGCTGGCGCAGGCCGGATTTCGAAGCTTCGCAAGGAAGCGGCCAATCGCGGCCTGGACCCAAATGTCTGGTTCCACAACGTGGAGTATGTTGCCGCCGAGAAAATCGGCGCGGAGACCGTGACCTACGTGAGTAACATCTACAAGTATTACATTGCCTACAAACTGCTCATCGAAGCCAGGACGGCGAAGGAGGAAGCCGCCAAACAGCTAAAGGGTGAGATCGAAGAGGCGCGCTAAATCCACGAGGAGTAGAAGAAAAATCGCTCGATTCGGGTATGACGACGCGTAACTTGATGAAGTTTATATTGCAGCCCCCGCGCGCGGCTACCTATCTTCGCTATCCCGAATGCCAGTCACCCATCCGGATGAGATCAGCGTTGAGAACGTAGATGCATGACGTTCTTCGACTTCCCTTTTCTCGTGAATTCAAACCAAAAGGCTTTCCTCTCTGCTTACAGAGAATCGTCAACTGATGGTGGGGAGGCCGAAGTGGATGTGGGCTGGAGGAGCTATGCAGACACGATAATATGCCGCTTATGATGCACCACTCTGGTGTACCTAAACGCTGTTCCACTTCGAGATTTCTGACTGATAAATCCTTGTAGAATCAAGGACTTAGAGATAGGTGGTAACCCCACCAGCCACACCCCGGCACACAATGTCACCGCTGCGGCTGCTCCCTTCCAGGCCTGACCGGGTTCACGGCTGATCGTTGCGGGGGGACCGATGGGGTCACCATAACGACGCTCACCTGACGGCGAGCCGCGCCATTGTACCTATCTGAGACGAAGTTACAACCGTTCGAGTGGATTAAAAAAAATGAGGCGGTTCAAGGACATGCAATGGCCTTGAAAATCTCGTGGTGGATTGACGGTGATGGCGCGACTGCAGCCATTTTCTTGCAGGCATTGGCGACATCCACCGTCGCGCGCCAGAAAAACTGTAGGAGCTGGCTTGCCAGCGAAAGCGACCCAAAGACCAACGCAATGCTCAAGGCCGCCTTCGCCGGCAAGCCGGCTCCTACAAGACGTGTGTCGCCTACATTTCCCAATCAGCCTTCGCTATATGCAACCCATGCAACCCCTTGTACGCCGCACGCTCCGGCTGGCTCCAGCCCTCGAGCAACGCATCATCCAGTCGATAGACCTCCACCCCCAACGGGCGGCACACGCTCAGGGGATCCTGCGCGTCCGGCCCCCACATGGCCAGCGACAGATCGCCACCCGGGCATGTCGACAATGCGCACAGCAAATCAATCTCGGCGAAGAATTCCAGGTAATCGCCCTTCTGCGCCGGACAGGCCTTCATGAAGTACATGTCATCGTGGTTCAGCCCCGTGCACTGGAAAATGTTCAGCACGTCATGCACGTCGAATTCGGTCAGGCCGTGAGGCAATACCGCGCGGGTCAGGTTGGAATGACAGTGATGATGGAAGTCTTCGCCGGTGAGCATCTTGTTCACGTACGGATCGCAGCGGGTACCCAGCAAGTCGTGCAGGCGCCCGCCATGTTCGTCGATACCGTAGGCGGCGAGGCTGTCGTCGGTGATGGTCACCAGCGGCCGCAGGAACGGCAGGTTCGACCAGAGCCGGTCGTGGGTGCTGACGTGCGCGCCCTGCAACTGCCGGGTCCGCGCCGCCCACAAGCGCTCGCGCGGATCGTTGGCGTTCCACACATTGAAATCCCCTACTTGCGGCCCGACCGGTGTGGTGACGCGAAACACGTGCCCGGCCGGCACTTTCCAGGCACGGCCGGTACGGATCGGCACTTCGAATGACTCGATCAGGGTGCGCCCGCCCTTCGCGTCGCGAACCCGCTCGTAGAAGGCCTTGTCCACCTGCAAGGCCGAGCCTTTGCTGACTTGATAGGCCGCCGGATAGTCTTTGTACATGGCACAGATCCTCGATCAGTGATGGGTAGCAGGGGCAAACATTTGCAACAGCAGGCGTTCGGAATCGTCGAGGTACAGGCTCATGGCTTCTTCGGCTCCGCGCTTGTCGCCCTCGGCGAGCAGCTCATGGATCTGCCGGTCGCGCGCCAGCCAGGGCGCCTGGAAACGTGATTCATCGGGGGCGCTGCAGAACACCAGGCGCAATTGCGCGACGACGTTGGTGAAGAACGCGTCCAACAACGGACTGCGCAACAACCCGACGATATGCTGGTGAAAGGCCAGGCCATGAGTGCCGACGGCGCGCCAGTCCTCGCGCTCCCGGGCCAACTCGGCGGCTTCCAGCGCATCCAGCATGCGGTCGGACTCATACTCGCGCAGGGGCCGGCTGGCACTGATGGCTTGCAATTCGAGCGTGCGGCGAACCCGGAACAGGTCCCGCACGTCCTCGCTCCCCTGCCGGCGCACCATCACCCCCTTGTTGCGCACATAGCGGGTCAGGCCCTCCTGCCCCAGGCGGTGCAGGGCTTCGCGAATGGTATTGCGCGAAGCGTTGTAGGCGGCCACCAGATCACTTTCCACCAGAGCCGTGCCAGGCAGCAAACGTCCACCAATGATGTCGCCGCGTAATTCCAGTGTTATGTGATCGGCCAATGACATTCCGCTGTTCATACTCACTACCCCGGATTGTTCAACAATCGTTGATGAATGAGTAATCACTATTCGTGCCATATTTCATTGGGGTTCGATCAAGTTCGACGCATCTGCATGCTTTTTAGAAATAAAAGTACAGTCACCATCCAATTTTCATTGGTTAATATGGCGCATTGATGTGGAGATATCAGATGCGTTACTCGCAGGACCATAAAGCCCAGACCCACCAACGCATCATCAAGGAAGCTTCCGTGCGCTTTCGCCGTGACGGCATCGGCGCGACCGGCCTGCAGCCGCTGATGAAAGCGCTGGGCTTGACCCACGGGGGCTTTTATTCACACTTCAAGTCCAAGGACGAGTTGGTGGAAAAAGCGCTGCAGGCCGCCGGAGATCAAGTGGACGTCACCTGCGCCGAGCTGTTCGCCCAGGACCGCCCGCTGGAGGCCTTCATCAATGCCTACCTGTCCGAATGGCACCAGACTTCGCCCCACGAAGGCTGCCCGCTGCCGACCATGTCCTCGGAACTCGGCCTGCGCGGCCAGCCGAGCCCCACTTCAGACGCGGTACTCCTTGCACGACTGCGGCAGATTCAAGGCACGCTAGAGGGCGAAAACACCGAGCACCGCAGCATCGTCATCATGTCCACACTGATCGGCGCGCTGCTGCTTTCGCGTAGCGTCGAGAACCCCGAGCTGGCCGCCGAGATCCTCGAGGTGACACGCAACTTCCTCAATCGATCCGGGACTAGCCAACCCAGCGCTTGAACAGCACGCTGGCATTGACCCCGCCAAACCCGAAACCGTTGGACAGCGCATACTCGATTGCCATGGCCCGAGCCTGACCATGAACAATGTCCACGCCCTCGGAGGCCGGGTCCGGATTATCGAAATTGAGAGTCGCCGGCACAATCTGATCGCGGATCGCCAGCAGCGTGAAAATGGCTTCGATCCCGCCAGCGGCGCCGAGTAAATGCCCGGTGGCCGATTTGGTCGATGTCACTGCAATACCGTTTTGCGAACCGAACAATGCCTTGATGGCTGCCAACTCACCCAGGTCGCCCACTGGCGTCGAGGTGGCGTGCGCATTCAGATGTTGCACTTGCTGCGGCGAAATCCCTGCCTGCGCCAATGCCAATGACATGGCCCGGCGTGCGCCGCTGCCATCCTCAGGCCCGGCGGTCAGGTGATAGGCGTCGGCGCTGGTGCCGTAACCAACCACTTCTGCCAGGGGTTGAGCGCCACGCGCCAAGGCATGCTCCAGGGATTCAACCACCAGCAGGCCAGCCCCCTCGCCCATGACAAAGCCGTCGCGGTCGCTGTCGAACGGACGCGAGGCGCGCTCCGGGGTGTCGTTGAAAGCGCTGGACAAGGCACGCGCCGCCGCAAAGCCAGCAAGACTGACCCGATCGATCGCCGCCTCCGCGCCCCCACACACCGCAACATCCGCCTCGCCGCAACGAATCAGGCGCACCGCATCGCCAATCGCCTGGACTCCGGCCGCACAAGCCGTGACAGGCGCGCCGAGCGGGCCCTTGAACCCATGCTGGATCGATACATGACCCGCCGCCAGGTTGACCAGGAACGAAGGAATGGTGAACGGCGACAATCGTCGCGGCCCACGGCTGTCCGTGGTGCGCACCGCATCGGCAATCGCCCCGAAACCACCCACGCCGGAACCAATGATAGTCGCCGTGCGCTCCTGGGCATCGCCTGTTTGCGCCTGCCAACCCGCCTGCTCGATGGCCTGACGCGCCGCTTCCATGGCAAACAGGATGAACCGATCCATCTTCTTCTGTTCTTTAGGCGGTGTTGCCCGATCCGGGTCAAAACCCGCCTCAGGATCCTCTGCCAGGGTTGGCACAGCCCCGCCGACCCGAGTCGGCAGATCGGCCACCACCTCGTCCGGCAAGTTGCGCAACCCCGAACGCCCGGCCAACAAGCGCGCCCAGACCGCCTCGACGCCGCTACCCAGCGGAGACACCAGCCCCATGCCTGTCACTACCACTCGACGATCACTCATACCGCCACCACCTCATTCCGGTTCGCACGCGTCATTTGTAACGCGCAGCCGCTTTGCTTTTGGAAAGGTTAGGCGCCAGGACGAGACGCGCCGCCACAAATGCATTCCAGTCACCCGCATCCGGCAATGAAGGAATGGTCACCAACTCCCCCTGATCCAGCCCCGCCAGGGCCGCATCGACCATCTCGCCGGCTTCCATCACCATCTCCTCCGGAATCTGCGAAGCATCGATACCCGAACGCTCCCAGATCTCAGTGCGTGTTACCCCTGGCAACACAGCCTGAACCTTAACGCCAGTGCCGTCGAGTTCGGCGTTCAACGACTGGGTCAGGCTCAACACATAAGCCTTGCTCGCGCTGTACGTCGCATTGAAACGCTCGGGAAACAACGCCACCACCGATGCAATGTTGATGATCGTGCCCCTTCCTGCCTTGGCAAAACCCGCAGCCGCCGCCGACGCCAAACGCGTGACCGCCGTGACATTCAACTGAATCATGCGCTCCAGCTGGTCCAGATCGGCATTGGCCAACAAACCATCCGCCGCCACCCCCGCATTGTTCAGTAACAGACTGATACTCGAATCACTGCGCAGACGCTGCTCAAGCTTCAGCACGTCATCCTTCTGCGTCAAATCCGCCTTTAACACCTCAACCTGAACACCATGGGCATCACGCAACGCGCTCGCCGCCGCTTCAAGTCGCCCTTGATCACGGGCCACCAACAACAAATCAAAACCACGCGCGGCCAACCGCTGAGCGTAGATTGCGCCGATACCGGAGGAGGCTCCGGTGACGAGGGCTGTGCCTTGAGACTGAATGGGAGTCATGATGTTGCTCCTGGGAGATACCAAAGGAAGGGATACGCATCGGGTTCTCAGCGCGCTATAACGGAAACCGATTTTATTATAGTCATAATTTAACTGATATATGATAGCCGTAATTTTTTAATTGGCGACGAAAGGCAACACCCCATGGCATTCGCCAGAGAAAAAAAAGGCCGGTCAATGACCGGCCTCCAAGGCTGACTTACAAGCTTAGTTCACCTGAAGCTTCTCGCGATTCTTATCCAGCAGGGCCTTGCCGATACCTTTCACTTCGAGCAACTCGTCGACGGATGCAAAAGGACCATTACTTTCACGATATGCAACAATCGCCAAAGCCTTGGCCTCCCCGACACCGGATAGCTCACGTTGCAAGGTGGGCGCATCAGCTTTGTTGAGGTCCACTTTGCCCGATTGCGTATTCGCTGAAATCTCCATCGCCACCGGAGCCTTGGAAGCCTCCTGCTGTGCTGCAGGCTCTGCGTTTGCGGTGAGAGAGGCACTGGTGAGCAGGGCAAAAACCAGGGAATAGAAATAGCCTGTACGCATAAATGACGCTCCATGACATCGGTTGAGGAAGCAGCTTTTCCGCAGCTGCTTCCTCAAGTTAGGCGATGTGGGGAGGGTGTCAAAAATGTGTCTGTTGCGGGATGTGAGACAATATGGGATCAGGCGACGACATTGATAGACCAACAATCAGTCAGCGCACTAGCGACTGACCTGCTTCGGATTGGGCACATCAGGGAATGACATTACTGTCGTCTGCACTCAGCCACGCATTGACACTGGCCACGCTGCCTTCCGAGAGCTTTCCAGCCCAACGGTTGAGCGCAAACAGGTTTATGACAAAATCGTATTGGGCCTTGAGCAGATCGCGGCGCGCCTTGTATTCGTTCTGCACACTGGCCAATACATCCACAGCGTTCACCACACCATAGGTAAACGCCTTCTGCGCGGCAATGCTGGACTGGCTGGCCGAAGACAGCGCATTTCGGCTCGCACGGATCTTCTCGACACTGGATTGAGCGGTCAGGTACGCATTAGTGGTCTCCTTGACCACTTGGCGCCTTACTCCTTCCAACTGCTCCTCTGCCACTTGCTGATCGTCGTACAAGCCGCGAACACGCGCCGAGGTGGAGCCGCCGCTGTATAACGGCACTTTCACACCCAGGGTGGCGACGTAGCTGTCGCTGCGCGGGGTCTGCGTGTTGTCATACCCCACATCGCTCTGTTGGCCGCTCAGACTGAACGTCAGGGACGGATAATGCCCGCCCTTGCCTTCACGCACCGCAGCTTCAGCCGCTTCGACGCCGCTCTGGCTAGCCTTCAGGGCCGGGTTACTAGTCTCTGCCAGCTGCAACCAGTTATCCAGGCTTTCCATGGGCGCCCGGAACTCCGCATCGCTGCGCACGCGACTCAAGCGCTCGTTGATGGGTCGCCCTACCAGCTCGGCCAGCGCTGCGCGACTTAGCCGCACCTGATTACGCGACTCGACCTCCTGGGCCGCCAGGCTGTCCACCCGCGCCTGCAGGTCCAATTGATCGGTGATCTTGGCCATGTGCCGGGCATACAACGCATTAACCTGGTCGAGATTCTTTTGCGTCGCCCGGCGCTCGGCCATGACCAACTCCAGATCGTCATCGGCCGCCAACGCGATGAAATATCTCTTGGCCAGATCCACCGTAGCCTCAGCCTGAGCCTCATCGGCTTCCGAGACCTTTTGCCGGCTGACGCTCTTGGACTTCTGCCAGCTTTCCCAAGCCTGCTTGTTATAGATGTATTGGGTCAGGCTCAATCCATAATTGTTGTTGTCATAGATTTCCCGCGAAGCGTCGTCCTTGCGCAAGATCCGGTTATAACCGCCGTTGGCCGAGACTTGCGGGAGCAGACCACCCAGCGCAGCGCGCTGCTGTTCGGACGCGGAACGAGCCTTGGCGTAGGCCGAGATGATGCGTGGATCTTCCAACCGTGACTCGCGATACAGCGCCATCAGGTCAACCGAATATTCATTGGCACTGACACCGCGCTCTTCTTGCACGGGTACCGCCTGAACCTGACAAACCGAAAAACCGAGGAATACAACGGGTAACAAACGCACAATCATTCCTCGATCATCGACTTGGCCAACATGTTGCGAGCCGGTTTCAGGAGGTATTGCAGCATGGTTCGATCACCCGCATTGATCAGTACTTCGGCCGGCATACCTGGCAACAACTTGCGATCGCCGAGCTTTTTCGCACCCTCGTCGGTGAGTGTCACGCGCACCAGGTAATAGCTGTCACCCGAACGCTCATCGGTCAAGCGGTCAGCGGAAATTCGACTGACCTCACCCTCGATCACCGGCGTGGTGGCATAGTTGAATGCGGTGAAGCGAACGTCCGCCGTCTTGCCCAACGAGATTCGATCAATATCATTGGTACCGACGCGCGCTTCAATCACCAGCTGGGAGGCTTCAGGCACGATGTCCATCAAGGGTGTTGCCGAGCTGATCACGCCACCAACGGTATGCACCTTCATGTCCAACACCATGCCACTCTCCGGGGCCCGGATGACAATCCGCGAGAGCCTGTCCTTGAGTGCACTGACTTTTTCCTGCAGCTCAAACACCTGGCTCTGCACATCGGCAAGGTCTTTCACCACGTCGGAGTTGAAGTTCTTGGTGAGCTGAACAATCTCCAATTGCGTCTCGTTGATCTGCAAACGGGTGGTAAGGATGTTCGATTTGTGGTCCGCCACTTCCGACCTGAGCATGTCCAGCTTGCGCTCCTGCTCCAACAACCTTTGCTTGTCGACGAACCCTTGGGCCAACAGCTCCTTGAGTTCAGTGATCTCACCGCTGTAGGACTGCTCCAGTCCCACCTTGGTACGGACCATCGTTTCCAGGCCGGTGATCTGCTGACTGAGCTGAGCGATACGCTCTTTCTTTACCGCTATTTCCCCAAGACGCGAACCGCGCCGAGCATTGAAGACGTGGGTTTCGCCCTCCAATGCCTCCTGCGCGCGCTGCGAATCAGGGCCATCAATCGACACCGCCGGCAGCGCCGGCAAGTCATCGCGCTCCGCTCGCAAGCGGGCTTCCTTGGTTTTGGCGGCAATCAGCTGGCTACGGGTAGACTCGTATTCGGAACTGATCTGCGACTCATCCAGCATAATCAGTGGATCACCCCGATGCACCAGGTCACCATCATGCACGAGCAGCTCCTTGACGATACCCCCCTCCAGGTGCTGAACCGTCTTGCGATAGCTCTGGACTGTGACCTGCCCACTGCCAAACACAGCGTTATCCAATGGAGCAAAGGCAGCCCAGCCACCAAACAGGCCAAAGGTCACAAGCACAATGCCGAGGCCGAGCCGGCGTATATTTCGGTCAGAGGTAGGCACCTCATCGAATTCATCATCGTTGAGGGTTATCAGGGTAGTACGGGTCATCAATGGATTCCTTTCACGCGCCGGCCGAAGCCGCATCTGGAGCGGCCGCTTGGGCGACCCGCTGCTGAGTCTTGGCTTGCTGGGCCGCCAGCTCGGCAATAACTTGCTCGCGGGCACCATAAAGACTGATGGTGCCGGCACTCAGCACCATCACGCGATCGAGCCGAGCAAGAATATTGGGACGGTGGGAGACGATGAACACCGTGGCACCGGTTTCCTTGACTTTCTGCAAGGCGACACCCAACGCACGCTCACCGACATCATCAAGGTTGGAGTTGGGCTCATCCAGCACAATCAGTCGCGGGCTACCGTAGAGTGCCCGAGCCAGGCCAATACGCTGGCGCTGACCGCCAGACAGGTTGACACCGCCACTGCCGATGACCGTGTCGTAACCGTCGGGGAGCATCAGGATCATTTCATGCACACCGGCGACCTTTGCTGCGTGCACGGTTTTCTCGGCATCAATGGCTTCAAAACGGGCAATGTTTTCGCTGATGCTGCCCTCGAACAACTCGATGTCCTGCGGCAGGTAGCCCACATGCGGGCCCAGGTCGTGCTTGTCCCAGGTACTGATATCCGCACCGTCCAGGCGCACTACGCCATGCTGTGACTGCCATATCCCCAGCAACGCCCGAACAAGTGTCGACTTGCCCGCTGCGCTTGGTCCGACAATGCCCACCACGGTACCGGCCGGAGCGACGAAGCTGATATTACGAATAACCGGAGTTTTCGCACCCGGCGGGGTCACGATCAGGTTCTCGACTTGAATATGCCCTTGCGGCGCAGGCAGCTTCATGCGCTCAGGTTCGGCACTGAGCTTTTCCAGGGTTTCGTTCAGGCGGTTGTACTGCACCCGCGCACCGACAAAGCCCTTCCAGCTGCCGATCATCTGGTCGATAGGGGACAAAGCACGTCCAAGCAACAGCGAACCCGCCATTAACAGGCCCGGCGTTATTTCGTGAGTGATCACCAGGTACGCACCTATCGCCAGCATCATGGACTGAGTCCATTGACGAAACGTCTTGGACACCGATGTAATGATGCCGCTCTTGTCGCTGGCGTATGACTGCAGCCTCAATACCTTGCGCTGACGCTGGGCCCAGCGATTCATCAGGGTGCGAAGCATCCCCATTGATTCGATGACCTCGGCATTGCGCAGCGCTTTGGTGGTATGCAGGGAGGCTGCAACGTTTTCCTTGTTGGCCTCCACCAATGCCTTGCCGGTGAAGCGCTGGTTTAACACAGCCAGACAGATCAATACGATCGCGCAACCAACGGTGACCCACCCATATAAAGGGTGAAACATGAACATGACGGCGACATAAATCGGCAGCCACGGCGCATCGAAGAATGCGAACAGGCCATTGCCGCTCAGGAACTGGCGCAAGGCCGTGAGGTCATTGAGCGACTGGGCCGAAGCATCCATTCCGCCACTGTCCAGAGCCCTGCGGAAGCTGGCGCGATAAACGTCATGACTCAACAGGGCATCAAGCCGGTTGCTGATACGCACCATGATCCGCGAACGCACCCACTCCAGTGAACCCAGGGTCAACATCAACACCGTCAGGATGAGTGTCAGCATCACCAGCGTGGAGATGCTGCTGCTGGGCACCACACGACCGGAAACCTGGATCATGAAGAACGTCGGAACCAACATCAGCGCATTGACGAACAGACTGAAGAAACCGACGGAAATAAAGCTGCTCTTGCAAACCTTCAAGGCAGCTTGCAAGTTGTTTTCGGGTAGGCGACTCATAGCATCCATACTGAGTGGGAAGGCGTAAAGCGCGGCAGTGTATCACCCACCTCCAGCACCGGCAGCCAGAAAAGTGCCGCTTAACGGAAGTTTAATGATGGCGGCGACGAATGACGCCAGCCCGAATTAACGCCCTTCTTACCACCCCTTACCACCAAGACTCCCCCCCTCAACTAGATTGATCAAGTGTAACAATCCACCCTCATGATGACTGACTGGTCACGTCCACCTTAAGGCACCCGGCAGCACGCCCACTTTCTTTAGGGCGCACAAAAAATATTTTGTTAACAAAGCAAGTACCTAGTCGACCACTGGTAAAGACAATTGTTTTTTTTGCCTCTACCATAGCCGCCAATTTGCATGCTACGTCGACTCCCAGAGGACACTAAGCAAGCTATAAAGCACGACAAGCATGGCCAGCCAAAAAAACCATGGCCTGCTTTGCACCGATGCCCCAAAACCATGCACATACCACTTGCCGATCAACACTTTCCCGACCTGCCTCTCCTTGCCGCGCAAGGTTTTGATTGGCCAAACACCGGGCCGGGGCTGCGAAGGTGCGTTGCAGAATTCAGGTCGTCGCACCCGTTCAGGCGGGCGTTTGCGCCGATCAGCGAAGGAACGGACACCGTGATTCACGGCGCCCAGGCAAGATTTATGACCAGACTCACCAATATCGGCTTGAACTGAAAAACCGACCACCTGCCTAGCCATGAAAAAATTGTTTCGAGACAGGATTGTTAAAAAAATCCAGATCGCTTAATCTTCCTGCCGTCAAGGAAGCCACCAATCCGCCATTAGCCTTTTCTTATATAGGCAACATGCGTTCAACAGATATCTGTCGAACCTTGTAAGGGTTATCCAGTTCAAGGATTGAAGGAGTTTTACCGCGTGTCTTCGCAAAGCACTGATGGACTTAAGATCACGTCCCGGGTCACTCTTCTTGAGCCAGGGATGTATATCTTTCGTTATGCCTCACAAACCAGTACAGACAAAACTGTTTGCATAGCGCTTCAACAAGCGCCCCTTGGCAAAGGTCTCATTGATTTTTTCCCAGCCGAGGGTGTTAGCAAAAACATGCTGACCAAACTGGGTGACTGCATCATTGGTCGCGTCAAAAACGGCGTAACTACCGTACTGATTACCGAATACCACTTGGCCAATGTCCAAGTTGATCCTGTTGATTTGCGCATCGACCGAATCGACACTTCCGCTGCCATCATGCGCAACTTCGCGCCACCCGCCCCCGCCAAAGAAACCAGCAGTGAGTTACAACCTGCGGTTGCGCCGGGGACTTTAAAATTGATCGGCCATATTCAGTCCCGCGGCGACGTCACTGCCACCCAAGAGTGGCTCGGTGAGCACCAGGGCACGACCGGCATTGAAGGCTTCCTGGTTGACTGGGCAGACCGTCCCGATGGCGTTGACCTGGTGTACACCAGTACCGTCGCCGGCTCAGGCCCCAGCCCCAAAGTTCTTTCCGGTCACTATTGCGGTACCCGCGGCAAGGCCACACCCCTTATCGCTGTCGGCTTCAGCCTGACCGGCCCCAACAGCAGTCGTTACCGACTGGCTGGCGAGGTCGCCTTCGCAGGCGCCGAACCGCAACCCATTGTTGCTGACCAGATGTTTTTCGGCCCCAGCGGCCAGGAACCCCTGGTTGGTATCAAGCTTTCCATCTTCGCCCATCCTGAGATCAACGCTCCCCGCTATAAGTCTCCCTGGGAAAACCTTGCGACTACGCAAACATATAGCCATGAGGGCCAATTGGCCTGATCTACAGGAATTGAAGCATGCAATACGATAACCCGTTCTCGGCCGGCGACGTCAAAGACGCCCTGACTGCAAACACCAGCATCTCCGCCACCACCGCCAACGCTATCTCGCAAATCCTCGACCTGGATAACGCAGAGACCGTCGCTATCGGTTCGTGGAATGGCGTGGATAGCGTCGTTGCCCCAACCGGCACCAACGCCCATGCTATCTTCGCTGACATCGCTGGCGCTGCCGGCACTACTGTCACTGTTGATCTGACCTCCCCAGATCTGTCCGACGCCCAGGCATTCGTTTTCGCCAGCGACGCCAACCTGGCTCTGGACTTTACCGCTTCTTCTGCCGACAACGCCGAACGCGTAATCGTCAGCGGCAACGGTAACGACAACATCATCGTCGGCAACGGCAACACTACTGTTGACACAGGCGCTGGTAACGACACCGTGACCCTGGGTAACGGTGACAACATGGTTATCGCCAACAGCGGCGACAACCAGATCTCGACCGGCACTGGCCGCGACACGATCTTCACCGGTACTGGCAACGACACCGTCGATGCTGGCGCAGGCTATGACGTGGCTCACGTTGCAGGCTCGCGTGCCGATTTCGCTGCAAACGTATCGGGCAATTCGCTGAACCTGAACGGCGGCGATCACGCTATCAACACTTCGAATGTCGAATTCATCAGCTTCGATAACAACGAGTCGATCGTTGTTGCCAGCACCGATGAAGAAGCGGCTGCTCTGCGCCTCTACAATGGCCTGCTTGGTCGTGACGCAGACGCAGGTGGCGCCGAGGCTTGGGCCAATGCTGCTAACGGCACTGCACTGACTGACATCGCGCAAGGCTTCTTGAACTCCAGCGAGTTCCAGAACAACATGAACAGCGACTTCATTCAAAGCGTGTACTCCACTCTGCTGGGCCGCGATGCGGACGCTGGCGGCGAGGAGGCCTGGCTGAACCTGTTGGCAAATGGTGCAAGCCGTGCCGACGTCATTGCTGGTCTCACCAACTCTGATGAAGGCAAGGCTGCAATGGCAAGTGCCGACGACACCGATTACGTCAAGGCACTGTACACCAGCGTATTGGGTCGTGAAGCTGACGATGCAGGCCTGGAGAACTGGGTTGCCGTACTGTCTGCCGGTGCTGACCGTGCCTCGGTCGCACAAAGCATCAGCGGCTCGTCCGAGTCCACTGCCAAGTCGACATCCGACTTCATCGATGGGCTCTACAACAACGCACTGGGTCGCGACGCAGACGCGGAAGGCAAGGCTGCCTGGACCAACGCTCTTGAGCACGGCGCTACCGAGGCTGAAGTGGCCATCGGTATCGTCGGTTCCGACGAAGGTATCGACAGCAACGGCAACGTGGTTGTAGTACACGGCGTCGCGTAACGCTGCACTTTGCGACAAGCCTGAATATCTCCAGCCGTAAGGCTGGGGGTATTTGAAAAGGGGCTCCTTCTCGGGGCCCTCTTTTTTGTTTTCACAGCGAAACCCAGATAACCATGTCAAAGCATATAGACCATAAGCCGGGATCGCTTATGGACCACTTCCATCGCGACCGCCAAGCCGGTCTCCATGACAGTGCCGAGGCTCACCTCGAACGTGCCTTGCATACCCCCGAATATCGTTCCGAGGCCCTGATCTGGAAAGGGATCGAGGCCTTGCAACATAAAGACCCGCAACGCGCCTTCGTCTACCTGAGTGGCGCAGCCCATCAGCTGCCTCAGCGTACCGACGTTCGCGCCCTGCTCGCACGCAGCCTTCTGGCGCAAAACCACGCCAAGGCGGCGACCCGGTTGCTCAGCGCCGCGTGGCGCGACCAACCCCATGACCCAACGTTGCGCATGGCACTCTGGCAAGCGCGTAGCCAGTCCGAACAGCCTGCAAGACTTTGCCAACTGATCCTGGCCCAGCTGCCCGAAATCAACGACAGCAACGAACTGAAACTTGTGCTTGGCCTGCTGACCGCGCTGCCCCATGCACCCAAAAACGTGGGTGTGGTGCGCTACGAACCCGAGAGCGGGGAGATCCGAGGCTGGGCACTGAACCTGCGCGCACCGCAAACACCTCTACGCCTGCAACTGCAAGTCAACGGACGCACGACTCAGGTCACGGCCGACGCCATTCATCCCCTGCTGCACGAGGCGGGGGTCAGTACGACCCATGCCGGCATTCAGGTCCAGGTCTCGCAGCCGACCCCGGAACTGCATATCCGCTTCAAGGATGGCGCCGCTCTTCTGGGCAGCCCACTGTCGGTACTCCCCCCCTTCGTCCCTCCAACGCCAGTGGCCGGGAACGTTGCCCGGCAACAACCCGTCGATGTGCTGGTCCCGGTGTACGAAGGCCTTGCCGAAACCCTGGAGTGCATTGACAGCGTGCTGCGCAACCGCAGCCTCAACCAGACCGAACATCGGCTGGTGGTGCTGGACGATGCCAGCCCGAATCGGGCACTGAGCCAGGCCCTCAAGAAGCTGGCCGCCAGCGGTCAGATTCACTACGTGCACCAACCGACCAACCTGGGCTTTATCCGCAACACCAACCGCGGCATGGCCCTGAGCCCGGAGCGCGACGTGGTCTGGTTGAACGCCGACACCCGCGTCAACGGAAACTGGCTGGACCGCCTCCACGCGGTGGCATACGAGGCCGAAGACATCGCCTCGGTCACCCCCTTCACCAATAACGGCGAACTGATGAGCTTCCCGCTCAGCCGCGTCAGCCAGGCCATGCCCAGCGCCGAGGAACAGGCGCAACTGGACCACTTGGCCAGCCAGACCGACAGCGCCGCCGTCGAGATCGAAACAGGCTGCGGCTTCTGCCTGTATATAAAGCGCAGCGCACTGGATGAAGTGGGCTACCTGGATGAAGTTCACCTGTCGCGCGGCTACGGTGAAGAAACCGACTGGTGCCTGCGTGCCCGCAACTTAGGCTGGCGGCATATGGGCGCCCCTCGGGTATTCGTCGCGCACCAGGGCGGCATCTCTTTTGGCGATGAGAAGATCCTGCGCGTTGCCCATAACAACGCCATTCTAAGGCGGCGATACCCCGATGCCGAATCGCGCTACACCGCCTTTTGCCTGCGCGATCCATTGCAGCCAGCGCGCCAGGCGCTGCAGCGAGCCCGGTTGGCGCAGTTGCGCAGCTGGATGACCAGCGAGAACGGGCTCGATGGAACACAAGACCTTTTTATCGAGAGCGACCTCCCCTCGACCGCGCCCCTGGCTTTGAAATACCTCAATCGCGGCCAAGATACCGAGGTAACTCTGCTTGCAGCGCTGCCCGGCCTGCCCCTGTCACTGGAATACCGGTTGCCAAATGACGCATCGCAACTGCTGGCCGATCTGCAATCACTGCCACTCCAGCAACTGACCTATCAGCAACTCGACGGCTGCCCCGTAGAACTGAGTGATTTGCCGGCCCAGCTGCAACGGTCTTACCGGATCAACTGCCGCGACGACCGCTTGCTTGCAGAGCAGGGTGACTTGTACTGGCGGGGCTTCGCCAATCAGGCGCAGAGCGTTCAAATGGTTTGGCAAGCACTGCATGCCCGCTATAACGCCGCGTTTCCCCAAGCAAAAGTACCGAGTTTTGCCCCCCCCGCCCCCCAGCCTATGAAAACCTGCGCCCTAGTCGGCACGCTCTTGATCGCCGATCGGCTGAACAACGCCGATGTGGCGCAGCGTTGGCTCAAGCTTGGCCAACGCATCAAGCGCGAGCAACACCCGTACCTGTTATTGGTGGTCGGCGAAAGTCCCTGGCTGAGCACACTGCTGTCGACCGGTGCGGTACAGGCATTGGCTCAACTTCCGGGCCTGAACATTACCGAAACCCTTGCCTTGGCAGGGTGCACCGCAGCCCTCAGCCTCGACCCAGCCCCTGGATCTGATTGGGCGGCAGCAGACCTGGCTGACGAACATGGCTTGGCCCTGTACGCCGAGTCTGGCGATG
The DNA here is from genome assembly GCF_044744285.1 of Pseudomonas sp. NPDC087336. Classification (NCBI taxonomy): domain Bacteria; kingdom Pseudomonadati; phylum Pseudomonadota; class Gammaproteobacteria; order Pseudomonadales; family Pseudomonadaceae; genus Pseudomonas; species Pseudomonas sp. NPDC087336. Next base: position 25,078 of record NZ_JBIUYA010000034.1, read on the forward strand.
TCGCTCGTGAAGCCGGTGCCTTGCCAGTGGCTCAACTGTCCATTTTCTCGACCCCAGCCCCCGCGCCAGTGGATGCCCTATGAATAGCATGACCCTTACTCCACGCTCCGAATACCAAGGCGAGATCACCGGGCTGTACGGCGACGTGCTACAGGGTTGGGCCCTGGACACGGCCCAACCTGATGCGCGCCTGGTGATCGAGGTACTGGTAGACGGCGCAGGCGTGGCCCTGGCCCGAGCCGATCAGTTCCAACCCAACGCAACCACGGGAGATCAGTTCCACGGCTTTGCCGTACAACTGAAGGACGCCTGGTTGAACAACGCGAGCCGGATCAGCATAAAGGTCGCCAACCAGGCCGACCTGCTCCCAGGCTGCCTGCAACTGCCCGGCCAACCCGCCAACGAGCCAGCCGCCATCGCTTCCCAGGTCTGGTACAACGGTGGATTGCGCCTCAGCGGCTGGAGTTGGGATCCGCAAGTACCCCATCGGCACATGCAGATCATTGTGCGCGAAGAAGGCCAGGTCCAAGCCCGCGTGACCTGCGACCAGCGCCATCTGGCCTTGGCCAATCGCAGCAGCGCTGACCATGGTTTCACTGTCGAGCTGCCCTGGTTGCTGGCCGACGGTGAGCCCCATGTCCTGCACATCGAAAACGACCTGGGCCAGGCACTCTCCGGCAGCCCGGTCACGCTGTGCTGCTGGCCCCAGGGCCTGGAAGGACTTTTGCACGATCATGCAAAGTCGCCCAATCCCGACACCTTGAAACTGATCACTCAGTTGGCCGGTGAACAAAACCGCTGGGCACCCAAAAGTGCCGGCTTCCACCATTACGCACAGTGGTTCGAATGCTTTCAGCAGGCCGAGCCGATGCCGGCCCAGTTGCCACCGGGCGAAGTCGGAGTGTTGCTGATCAGTACCGGCAACCCGCCTGATGATGCCGTCACCCTGGCCAGTATCCACCAGCAACGCATGGCCGTCGGTGAAGTCGCCGAAGGCCGCATCGAGAACATCCTGCCGGCGCTGCTCAAGCTGCTGAGCACTGGCTGCAACACCATTGTCCCGGTCCAGGGTGGCGATCACTTGCCCAGCCACGCAATCGATCATTTGCATGGGGCCTTGAGTGGCGGCAATGCCTGGGCTTTTGCCGATTGTGATCGCGACGGCCCTTCAAGGGAGCGCAGCCTACCCTGGCTGAAACCGGTGTGGGATGTGGATCTGTTTATCGGCGCAGACCTGTTCAGCCCCGGTGCGGCTTTCAGTGCAGACATAATCCAGCAAGCACTGGTGTTACTCACTCCCGAACATGGCCTGCAGGTACTGGATTGGCATCACTTTCTTGCAGCAGTTGCCCTGGCCAGCGAGCGGCGCAAGGCAAGGGTGGTGCACCTGCCAAAGGTGCTTTACCACCGTCATTATCATTCACCGGCAAGTCCCGCCGACGCACCAGCCTCGCCGGATCGCCGCGAAGCGATGGAATGGCTGAGCCAAGGACTGGCGCGCGGTGCCCGTGTTCAATCATTACCGAACTACCCCGGCCTATTGCGCACCCATTGGCCACTGCCGCAGACACTGCCAAAAGTCAGCCTGATCGTACCTACACGCGATCAGGTCGGGCTCTTGCGCACCTGCATAGAAGGCCTGCTGAGTAACACCGATTACCCTGACCTCGAAATCATCGTGGTGGACAACCAGTCCAGCGACCCGGCCGCGCTCGAGTACCTCGCCAAATTACCGGCGCTTGGTGTGAAGGTATTGGCCCATCCCTATCCGTTCAACTACTCCACTATCAATAACCGCGCAGTGGAACTGGCCAGCGGCGAACTGATTGGCCTAGTCAACAACGACATCGAGATCATCGAGCCTGGTTGGTTGAAAGAAATGGTTAGCCAGGCGATTCGCCCAGGCGTCGGCGCCGTCGGAGCAAAACTCCTATGGCCCAATGGCATGGTGCAGCACGGTGGAGTTGTAGTGGGTATCAACGGCTTGGCTGCGCACACCGGTAATAACCTCCATCAGGGCGATCCAGGTTACCTGGGCATGAACCAACTGGCTCGGCAACAAAGCGCAGTCACCGCCGCCTGCCTCCTGCTCCACAAAACACTGTACCAGGCACTGGGAGGACTGGACGAACGCGCCTTCCCCGTGGCCTTCAACGACGTCGACTTGTGCCTGAAAATCCAGCTAAGCGGGTTGCAACTGATATGGACGCCCTTCGCACAACTCATTCATGCCGAGTCTGCCAGTCGAGGTAAAGATCACACCACCGAGAAAAAATCACGAGCCATGCGTGAACAACAACTGTTTATCGAGCGCTGGTCTCAATCAGGGCAGCAGGATGTTTACTACCACCCCGCCCTCTCGGCTGAATATTTGAGTGGTCCTTACGGAGGGTTGGCGATGCCTCCTAGGCCTGTCAAAGCTCGCTCCCGCCAGCACGTGCAAACCGATGCCCGAATAGGAAACTCACTATCAGCATCAGAATTATTTCAAATTGAGACCAAAACTACGCCTGCAATATCTTTCGCTCCTAAAAACGTAGATTCGGCTCCAATCAAACATGTTCAACCTATTTCCATCGGCGTACAAATATGAAAAGCCTATGTATTACCGGTAGTATTCAAAGCACTCTTGATCAATTTGCTGCCGCCCTGATAGCGGCAGGGTCGACAGTTGCAGTACCTGCCTTGAGGAATGAAAAAATATCCATTGCCCAATGGCATGAAAAAGCACTGGCAACACAAACCGGCTCTCCATCGGCACCAGTGCAACTTGGTCGTACATGGGATCAACTAGCTGTAGATATTTTTTACGCAAACCATAACCAACCAGTATGGTTGTGGGCAGAAGAAAAAAGCCACCGATTTCTTCAATACTGGTCGGAATTCGATAAAAACATTCACTTCGTATTGATGCATACCTCACCTCAAGCGGCATTAATTGCGGCTTTAAATGAAGGTAAGGACAATTTACTAGCGCTAGAAGCAGCCTTAGAAAACTGGTGCCAGTTAACTCAAGCAATGTTGAGCTTTCATATTTCGCAGCCCGCTCGCAGCGTATTTGTTGACAGCGTCGCAGCCACAAAAGATCCAGCCCTGCATATAAAGGCCTTGGATAAAAAATGGCTTCTTTCATTTCAAGACTCACTACCAAAACGTACTCAGCAAACAGATGAGCAGCATCTGGATCTCTATCTGATCAACAATCTTGTTCAACGTCACAAATATGCCATGGAGCTGCACAATGAAGTCCAGGCACGCCAACTCGTCCAAACAACGCAAATCAAGACTCCAATTTTTGACCAAGTAATTGCTGATCATATAAAAACAAAACGCGAGAACTTTAAAGTACATACCGCTAATACCCAGCTAGAAGCGCGACTGCAAATTAAGCAAAAAGAGTTGCAGATCGCCCTCACCGAGCAAAAAAAAAATCTATCCAAGCTAAATGACCTCAGCCCTCAAATAAAGCAATTAGAAACTCAATCAGAGAAGCGATATCAAGACCTGATAAAAGAGCATAGCTCTGAGACCAGCAAAAACCAAAAACTCCTTGCATCAGCGGTCTTGGAAAATGAGTTACTACTCGGTCAACTCCACCATACCCAAGAAACACTTGCTTTAAACATTACTGAAAAAAACGCGCTTGAAAAAACAACCGAAGCACTACAGAGCCGCATTAAGCGAATCTTGGAAGACAACCCAGGTTATTGGGAACTAGAAACACTGAAAGTCGAACAGGTAGCAAGTAAAGAAAAAAATAAAGAGAAGACGCTTCAGTGGAACATAAGCAATGTCTATCTAGGCGAGAAAAAGGTACCTGAGCTTGCGTTTCAAACACGCACCTCAAATGGTGTCACCGAAATTTTGCTTCAACGCCCAATGGGAAGTGTAGAGGCTTGGCCACTGGCACTCCTTGAGCACGAAGAACTATTATGTGCGCCCAATCAAGGTTCCGCATACCAGGGAAACAATGAAACTATTAGCAAGCTTGGCAGCAGCGACTGGTCCGGACTACTTATTCTTGTAAAAAAATTAATCAGTTATTTACAAAACACCAAAACACTTGTACTTCCTGTGGACTTTGACAAGAATGCTCTAGTGATTGGTCTGTACAACCTAGAAAAAACATTAGCAAACTGGCCAAAGATTCTGCGCTACGACGACCTACAACTAAGCGAAAGCGCTCAAAATGATGAGTATCGATACATTGGCATAAGATTTAACAATTTGAGCCTAGGGCAATTTACGACTTCAGAATTCAACTACAAAATTGCCACAGTAGATGAGTCAACAGCGACATTCGGTCAGCATCCAAGAATAGAGTTCCCGGAATCAAGCCAACACGCGTTCAAAAATTGGTTTATAGAAAGCGACGATGAAAGAGGTGCTCGCCTAGAGTTAAGGTTCTCGCAACCCACTGCTATGGATACTAACATCTGGAACCAACTGCCCGAACAGGACCAAATTCTCGTTGCCAGCCTGATAAGCAACTTACCAATTCAGCTCAAACGCCTACAACATAAAAATCCGAATGTAAAAATCGCTTGGAAAAAATGGCACACACTATCGAGCGACGTTAAAACCATACTATCCAAGAACACATCCACAGCAAGAGCCAAATAGAATCCACAATCATCATTTCATAACAAAAACGAAAAATTAACTTTGGCTTTATGCACCCGAGCAAAGAATATGAAAACCCAAACCAAAAACACTCACAGCGCTTTTTCTAGAGCGAACATGGCTTTAAGGCAGCAAAATTACAGTGAAGCACTGGAGCTGTACAATGTCGCACGCCTAGAAAACGGCGAACTTCATGAGCTGATTGATTTTAACGTAAAAATAATTTCAAATCGTATCTCAACACTCCCGACGACAAATAAAAGCGTACATAATTACGCTCTAGTCATCCATGCATTCCATCTGGACACACTTCCGGATCTAGAAATCTATTCGAAAAACTTCCCACAAGACGCTGATCAATATGTAACGTTTCCCGAGGATTTTGGCAACGAAAAAATAGATATCATTAAAAAGACCTTCCCTAAAGCGCACCTTATCCCGGTTCCCAATATTGGCCAGGATATTGGCGCTCTATTTAACTTAATGGAGAAGCACAACCTATCGCAATACAGCTTCATATGCAAAATACATACAAAAAAAGGCAACAAAAAACCTGATCAGTGGCGACAAACTTTATTGAAGGGAGTTTTGGGCAGCAAACAACAAGTCCAAAACACTATCAATTTATTTCAGAGCAACCATCATGTAAAACTCGCGGGAGCGAAGCAGCTTTACATTTATGGCCCATCTAATTTATGGAAGAACTCCCAAAATATTGAATCAATATTTGGAGAGCTCGTAGGTGATTTTAACTTCAACAAAAATGATTGGGGTTTTTTTGCTGGTACCTGCTTCTGGATCTCTACTGACATCCTAGGTGACATTTATAAGCAGATGCAAAAAATCGAAATGAAGCCGGCAACTTATACTGATGACGGTACTCCGGCGCATGCAGTCGAGAGAATGTTCGGTCTATTACCAACAATCATGGGCGCTAAAGTAGTTCTAAATGACGTCGTAAAAATCAACGACTACACAGTAGAGTCAAAGACTTTTCCGAACGACTTAGCAAAAAATCAAATATCAATAGTAGCTTTACTAGAAAATTTGACACCCGCCGCTGCTCCCAAAACCGCAACCATCATTGAGGCACAATCTACACTAAAGAGCATTCCTCAACTGGCCAAACTGAAAATTCGAGGTTCTTTGGAATGCGTTGTTGATCGTGCTGAGATTCACGGCTGGGTTGCTGCCATCGGAGATCAAGCTCCCAGGACAGCTATATTACGCTTCGGTAGCGATACGGATACTGGTACGGATATCACCGTAGAGGCAAGCACATTTAGAGCTGATCTGAAAGCCCATAATATAAATGAAGGCAAGCATGCATTTTCTGTGACTGTTCCTCATGCTTTCATGAACGGTAAAAAACATAAGATTTTTCTAATTGACGCTCAAACAAAGACCATTATTTCGGAAAAAACAAGCTCGTGGAAACAACCGAAACGAAGCTATGTCGATTTTTCGGGCTTTTTAAAATCGTCAATGACTCAGCCTATGGTCAACGCGCCTTTCACTGAAGAGGATAAGCGCAGTTTCGCCATGATGGAAAACATTGCTAATAGATTACATCACAAAGCTACAGAGTCTAAAAACAAGCCGCTTGTAAGCGTAATAATGCCAACTTACAATCGTGAAAAAATAATTAGTCTAGCAATTCAATCTGTACTTTCTCAATACTACACAAACTTTGAGCTTATCATTATTGATGACTGTAGTACTGACGACAGCATTCAAATCATAGAACAATTCAATGACAGCCGAATTCGCCTTTTACGTCAAACTACTAATCAAGGTCACTCTGCGTCGAGAAATAAGGGATTAGAAGCGGCACAAGGTAAAATCGTAACATATCTTGACTCCGACAACTTATGGGATAGCCGCTATATAGGCGCAACAGTAGGCGCCTTTATGAGTCTGCCCAATGCCAACTCTATTTATTCCGGGCAACTTCTGTACCGCGGAGAGTCATCAACCCCATTTGCCGCCAGGTACGGTCACTTCAACCGCTCCCTTCTAGAAAATAATAATTATATTGACTTGAACGCGTTCGCCCATCGCCGAGAGCTTCTTAATAAAATAAAGGGTTTTGACGAAACCTTAAAAAGATTCGTCGATTACGACTTAATCCTGAAAGCATCTGAACAAGGCACCATGTTTTCTGTACCAGTACTACTTAGTCAGTATTATTATGACAAGGCGGAAAATACAGTAACTAATGATTCGCGACACTTAGTCAACATGGGCGTTGTTCGCAATCGCATGTCGGAAAGACTAGCAATTAAGCAATTAAAAACCGCCCAACAAAAACTTAAACGGCGCGTTACAATTGTAATACCAAATTGGGAGTCACTGGAAGATATTCAGGAATGTATAGACTCTATCCACGCCTTTGAATGGTATGGAATGCTGAGTACGATAGTGATTGACAATGCATCAAGCATCGAAGTAAAAGAATATCTGCGTTCAGAGGCAGAAAAATCTAGAATTACCCTAATAGAAAATACTAAGAACTTTGGCTTTACCTATGCCGTCAACCAAGGTATTGAGTCCGCTCAGAAGGACGCCGATATTCTACTACTTAATAATGACGCGATGATTCATGGCGGAGCAATACAAGCCCTGCAAAACGCTTGCTACAAGTTGAAAGATGCAGGAATGACTGTACCAAGACAAATACTTCCAAAAAACACAAAAACACTTCGTACCCACGTCCCCTATGCAAACGAAATGAATGACTGCGATGTAAACATTTCAGCCCACCATCAAAATATCGCAGAAGTTTCTCTTTTCCATGATGGAAGTCCTCTTGACCTTTCATATGCTGCATTCTTTGCCGTGTACATTCGGCGTGATGTTATTAATGATATAGGACCATTAGATGCTGAGTATGGGCGACACTACCGTTCAGACCGCACATATTGTGACCTCATGAGAAACACATTGAAACGAAAACTCTATTATGTACCAGAGGCGTTTGTTACTCATAAACTTCAAAAGGCAACAGATAGCCTGAGGGATGACAACGCATTAATGAGCGAGTTTGAATTAATGTTTCGGCGAAACCAGTGGGACAGTTCGACCTCTAAAGAACTAAACTTCCGCAAGGCGGCCTGGGATTGTTTTGACTGAGACAGAATCAAATCTCATTAATACATATACCTGCACCAGGCTAACCGAAGGCTCTAATTCAACTAGATATCGTACTATCAGATAATTAGAGCCTTTTACAGCATGAGAATAAGATGACAATTGAATTACAAAAAAAAATAGTTGATCGTAATGACTTCAACGCTATAACTTCGGAAGGCTGGTACAACGTAAATTTAGGCGCGTTTACACTAGATTTCTATTTTCGTCCGTCTGAATTTAAACGAGCGTGGATTTTTTCACCCGGGTGGTTAGATAGAAAGCAGTTCCCAGTACCTTACTTCCAAAGAGCTAAATGGTTTAGCTCCTTAGAAGGTGTAGGACTATCGCTTTCGGACCCAAGCTTAGCACTCGATGAAGATATTCAAGTTGGCTGGTTCTTGGGAAATGATAAAACTGACTACCTCTACGAAACTGCCAAATATATCGGAGAACTGCTAGAATTCATGGGAATTCCAAAAGAGCAAATTAACTTTTTTGGTTCATCAGCCGGCGGGTTTTCTTCATTAGGCTTTGCTACCTATCTTCGAGGTTCGAGAGCATTAGTAGTAAATCCGCAAACTGACCTTTTTCGCTTCCACAACATACCCGAATTGGGGAAAATCATCAGATCCGGATTTTACTCTCGAAACACGACACAAATTAATACAGAATACCCATGGCGATTTTCTATTTATGCTTTATTCAAAAAAGAAAACTATACACCACCATGTTTGATCATGATAAATACCGCTGATGATTGGCACGTGTCAGAGCACGTTGCCCCACTATTAGCAAAGCTCAGTGGACATGCGTTATCTAACGAACTAACTGTAAAGTTTTTTTATGATATGGACATGGGGCATAATCCCCCAGGCCCTCAAATCATGCTACCTATAATGGAAAAATTTTCTCACCCTTATGCTTGATTAATATGCTTTTATCGAGAGAGTTATCGTGCCGACACGTGAATTCAAATATCTTCCTATCATAAGCGCGGACCAAAAACGCCCAAATGCTAGATGGTGGATTGATACCCCACTTAACGCTGCTTCATGCGCGGTGCACAATGATTTACTAGAAATCAAGGGCTGGGTGTTAAGCTCACAAAATACCAGCATACTTATCCGCACGTCGCTTAAAACGTATGAATTTCAGTTAACCGAAGAAAGGCCTGATGTATTAACTAGATTACTTACAGCTGAAACTATAGGCAATTTTAGTTCGAAATGTGGATTTGATATTAAAATCCAATTTGAAGAGCATTTAGACTTTGGATTAAAGCAGGATGGCTGCGAATACTGGATTCAAGTAATCGCTGCTGTTGCTAGACCAAAGGTTCTTATCGGAACTGATAACTGGTTATTTTTAGACAACGATACAAATAGAAGCGTTGATCAATTTCGGGGCAAGTTTACTCTATCTACTGAGACCATCTTAAGGTGGCGAGATTATTACAACTGGATACGCAAAAAAGCATCTGACGCAGACTTGACATGGCAATTCTTTGTGGCTCCAGCCAAAGAAGAGTTATTTCCCGATTTCTATCCATTCAATCGCGGAAAGACAACCCCCATCGATCAGTTTTTGCATGAGTTCAAACTCATGGATAATATCGTCTACCCGTTAACACAACTACACGAAGCCAGGGAACTTTCTTATTACCGCACAGACACTCACTGGAGCGACTACGGGGCTTATTTAGGGGCAATAGATATACTAAAAGGATTTAAACTAGGGTCGCACTCCGACCGTTTAATTAATTCTTTCAAGGCCGTATCGTCTAAAGGAGACTTGGGTTCAAAGTTGTTTCCAGAACAAACATCAACATCATTATTATTATTATCAAATGCACCAACTAGCGCCATTAAAATATTTGACAACGGCATATCAAATATCGGCAGAATATGGATTTATGAGAATATTAAAAGCTCTACTGAGTATACTTTACTCATTTTCGGTGATTCTTTCTCTGTAAACCTTATAGCTCAGTTGGCCTGTGTATTTCGCAGAATTGTATATGCACACACTGCAGCAACTTTTGATCAATCAATCGTAGACCAAGAACACCCTGATTTTTTACTACTACAAACAAATCAACGATTTTTAGCTAGACCACCAGAGGCTAATCAAAGTATCTGGGATACCATACATGACAAGCTTTTGGGATTTACCCCAAACGATCTAATACTTGTTACCAATCATATGAATAAACAGCAAGATCAATCTAGCATTTTTTACACAAAAAAAATGCTAGAGCAACTGTACAACCAACCTCACCACCACCCATAAGTGATTGTAACTACAAAAGCGAGAAGCGTCTTGAAAATTACCGTTGTTGGAACAGGTTATGTTGGATTATCTAACTCTGTTTTGCTTGCGCAACATAACGAAGTTACTGCTCTAGATATATCGCCAACCCGAGTCAATGCTCTAAACCAGCGAAAAAGTGTAGTCTCCGATTCTGGACTAGAAGATTTTCTAGCAAATGAAACCCTAAATCTACATGCGACCCTGGACACAAAACAAGCGTACGAAGATGCTGAATTTGTTATCATTGCAACGCCTACAGATTATGATCCAGAAACCAACCACTTCAATACATCATCAGTAGAAAATGTTATAAATGATATACTTTCCTACAACAAGAAAACCACTATAGTTATTAAATCAACTGTCCCCGTTGGCTTTACTGAACGGATGCGCCACCATTTTGATTATGAGAGAATATTATTCTCTCCTGAATTTTTGCGCGAAGGGCGCGCACTATACGACAATCTGCATCCGTCTCGAATTATTGTTGGAAGCAAAACCAAGCAGGCCGAAACATTTGCAAACCTACTTAAGCAGGGTGCAATAAAATCCGACATATCGATACTTTTAACAGACTCAACTGAAGCCGAGGCCATTAAACTTTTCTCCAACACTTTCCTAGCAATGCGAATTGCCTACTTTAACGAACTCGACACTTATGCAGAAGTACACAAACTCAACACAAAAAACATAATCGAAGGGGTAAGCTTAGACCCTCGCATCGGAAACCACTACAACAATCCGTCATTCGGCTACGGCGGCTACTGCCTTCCAAAAGATACCAAGCAATTATTGGCCAATTATGCAGACGTGCCAAGCACATTGATTAAGGCAATTGTAGACTCAAATACTACGCGGAAAGACTTCATAGCCGATTCTATCCTTAAAAAGAATCCGCGCTCAGTTGGAATTTATCGGTTGATAATGAAGTCCGGGTCAGACAATTTCCGCACCTCATCCATACAAGGTATAATGAAAAGATTAAAATCAAAAGGTATCGAAGTTGTCGTATATGAGCCAACAATGAGCGACTCCACCTTCTTCAACTCAAAAGTAATCAATGATCTTTACACCTTTAAAAGTCAAGCCGATATTATAATTGCCAACCGTCTTTCCGATGAATTGTCTGACGTTTTAGAAAAAGTTTACACCAGGGACCTATTTGGCAGTGACTGAATGAAACTACTCAATCAAGCTGTTTTTTTGATCACGCCGAAATCTAAACAGCTTGACGCGCACAATTACACCGTCACTATAGTTTTATATGGTGACAGAATTTTGCTTTCGGAGCGTCCCTAATAGCTATTTAACGATAACCATACGAATTCAAGCCGACGTAAATGACGCGCTACACGGAACTTTTACAAATCGTGCTCAAGCTGTAATAATACGCAACCAGTTAGAACTTCAAACGCCAAGAGATATTACGGATGATCTTAATCACAGGCGGAGCCGGGTTTATCGGCTCCAATTTCGCTCAGCAATGGTGTGCACATAGCAGCGAGCCTATCTTGAATCTGGACGCACTGACCTATGCCGGTAATTTGGCGAACCTACAGTCGTTAGAGAATTCGCCACAGCATACTTTCGTCCATGGCAATATCCTGGACGCCGAGCTCCTCGCACGCTTGTTCTCCGAGTACGCCCCCCGCGCAGTGGTCCATTTTGCTGCAGAGTCCCATGTGGACCGCTCCATTCACGGCCCGGAGGCATTCGTCGAAACCAACGTGAATGGTACGTTCCGCTTGCTCGAGGCCGCACGAGCTTATTGGTCGGGTCTGGACGCTGAAGCCAAAAGCGCCTTCCGCTTTCTTCACGTCTCCACCGATGAGGTCTACGGAACATTAGGCGCGGAAGATCCCGCGTTCAGCGAAACAACTCCGTATGCTCCTAACAGCCCCTACTCTGCCAGCAAGGCTGCAAGCGATCACCTGGTGCGGTCATATCATCACACCTACGGCATGCCGGTGCTGACCACCAATTGCTCGAACAATTACGGTCCCTTCCACTTCCCGGAAAAGTTGATCCCGTTGATGATTGTCAACGCACTCGCCGGCAAGTCGCTGCCTGTTTACGGTGACGGGCAACAGATCCGTGACTGGCTCTTTGTTGAAGACCACTGTGCAGCCATTCGTCGAGTTCTTGAAGCAGGGACTCCAGGAGAGGTTTACAACGTCGGCGGCTGGAACGAGAAGGCCAACATCGACATCGTGCACACCGTCTGCAATTTGCTGGACGAGTTGGCGCCGGCAGCAGGGCGTGGTGTTCGCCATGCGCTGACCGATGCCCCTGTTGAACGTTATGTAGAATTGATCACCCATGTCACTGATCGCCCCGGCCATGACCGTCGCTATGCTATCGACGCGCGCAAGATCGAGCGTGAGCTGGGCTGGTTGCCTGCCGAGACATTCGAGACGGGTATCCGCAAGACGGTGCAATGGTACCTGGCGAATCAGCCTTGGGTGAACGGCGTGCTCGATGGCAGTTATCGGGAATGGGAAAAACTGCAATACAAGACCGAACACGCATGAAGATCCTACTACTAGGCAAAAATGGTCAAGTGGGTTGGGAACTCCAACGTGCCCTCGCCCCTTTGGGCGAGGTGATTGCGCTCGATCGCCAAGGTGAGAATGGATTATGCGGTGACTTGGCAGACCTCGATGGCCTGGCAGCCACTGTTCGACGAGTAGCGCCCCAGGTGATTGTCAACGCAGCGGCTTACACCGCCGTAGACAAGGCCGAAAGCGAGCCAGAGATCGCCTACCGTATCAACGCCGAGGCCGCCGGTGTCCTCGCGAGGGAGGCTGTGGCTCTTGGTGCCTGGCTGGTTCACTACTCTACTGACTATGTATTTGATGGCAGCGGTGACCAGCCCAAAGATGAAACCACCGCTGTAGGGCCGTTGTCCGTCTACGGCAGCAGCAAGCGTGCGGGTGAAGCAGCTATCACGACCTCGGGCGCAAAAAGCGTCGTGTTCAGGACCAGTTGGGTCTACGCCGAACGTGGTAACAACTTCGCAAAGACCATGCTTCGCTTGGCTCAGGAACGCGAACAACTGAACGTCGTCGACGATCAGATTGGAGCGCCGACCGGCGCGGACTTGATTGCCGATGTGACGGCTCATGCCATTCGCTTACTGATGTCCAACGACAGTCACGCCCTGGCAGGGATTTATCACCTGGCGGCGAAGGGCGAGACCTCATGGTGCGGCTTCGCACGCCATGTACTGGAGCATGCGGAAAAGGCGGGTATTCCTCTCAAGGTCAGTGCCGCAAAAGTCGGCGCAATCATGACCGAGGCGTACCCGCTGCCAGCGGCACGACCACGGAACTCACGCCTTGATTGCAATCGGCTGGAGTCGACTTTTGGCCTGAAACTGCCGCATTGGCAATTCGGTGTCACGCGCATGCTGAATGAAATAATCAACTAGGAGGCAACATGGCACGTAAAGGAATAATTTTGGCGGGTGGATCGGGCACTCGACTGCACCCCGCGACTTTGTCGATATCCAAGCAACTTTTGCCGGTTTACGACAAGCCGATGATCTACTACCCGCTCAGCACATTGATGCTGTCGGGCATCCGCGACATTTTGATTATTTCTACTCCCCAGGATACCCCTCGCTTTGAACAGCTGCTGGGCGACGGCAGCCAGTGGGGCATCAATCTATCCTATGCCGTGCAGTCGAGCCCGGATGGTTTGGCACAGGCCTTCGTAATCGGCGCCGATTTTATTGGCAACGATCAATCGGCACTGGTTCTGGGCGACAACATTTTCTACGGTCATGATTTCCAACCGTTGCTCAACAGTGCCATGCAACGTGATACGGGTGCAACGGTGTTCGCATACCATGTGCAGGACCCAGAGCGCTATGGTGTTGCGGAGTTTGATTCGGCTGGCCGTGTATTGTCCCTGGAAGAAAAACCTCTCGTACCGAAATCCAGCTATGCGGTGACCGGCCTGTATTTCTACGACAATCAAGTAGTTGATCTGGCTAAAGAACTGCGACCGTCACCTCGGGGTGAGCTGGAAATCACAGACCTCAACTCCCTGTATCTTGATCAACAGAATCTGCATGTCGAAATCATGGGCCGTGGCTATGCATGGCTTGACACCGGCACCCATGACAGCTTGCTTGAGGCCAGTCAGTACATTGCAACCCTCGAAAGGCGCCAAGGCCTGAAAGTGGCCTGCCCTGAAGAGATCAGTTTCCGAGCAGGTTGGATCGACGCGGAACATTTACTGCGCCTGGCGCAACCACTGGCTAAAAATGGTTACGGCAAGTACCTGCAAAACCTCCTGAAGGACAAGGTGTACTGATGCAAGGCGTTCAACTGGCAATTCCTGAAGTCGTATTGATTACTCCCAAGGTGTTTGGGGATGAGCGCGGATTCTTCTATGAGAGTTTTAGCGCGGGTGCCTTTTATGAGGCTACGGATGTCAAGCCCAGCTTTGTGCAGGACAATCATTCCAGGTCGGTAAAGGGTGTTCTGCGCGGACTGCACTACCAATTGCCCCCGCACGCACAAGGCAAGTTAGTACGAGTCATTCAAGGCGAAGTCTTCGATGTGGCGGTGGATATCCGCCGTAACTCCCCTACATTTGGCCAATGGGTAGGTGAAATTCTTTCTGCCGACAACAAGCGACAACTGTGGATTCCACCTGGATTTGCCCACGGATTTGTCACCTTGAGCGATACGGCTGAATTCCTCTACAAGACGACCGATGTCTACTCGCCATCTTGCGAGCGGTGCATCATGTGGAACGACCCTGAAATTGGCATCGATTGGGGATACGACGGCGAGCCTATCTTGTCTGGAAAGGACCAGCTTGGTGTATTGCTCGCCAATGCCGAAGTCTTTTGAAGGTTTGAGCTGAAGTAATAGCAATTGCTGCACAAGCCCCACCGGAAAATCTCAGGTGGGGCTTTCAATGTTTGGCATTAAAAGCGTGATGCTCTAAACACCATGCGAAACAATCATGGCTCAAGGCGACGCTGCTGGTAAATCCAGTCGACAATATCGCCGTCAGGGGTATAGCCGCTGACCGTGTCACGCAGTAACTGGCGTACACGTGCGTAATCATCCTTTTCAACGGCGCTGAGTAGTTCGGACAGTTTATCCTTGAGTACATCCCAAGGCAGGTGATCTTCATTGGCGCTCATGATCATCGGGTGCTGGGTGGCACTGACGTTGTCGCCAATCAGCAACTCTTCGTAAAGCTTTTCACCAGGGCGCAGCCCGGTAAATTCGATCGAGATATCGCCCTGGAGATTTCTCTCCGAACGAACACTCAAACCGGACAGATGAATCATCTTCTCTGCCAACTCGACAATCTTCACCGGCTCGCCCATGTCGAGCACGAACACATCCCCGCCCTGCCCCATGGAGCCCGCCTGGATCACCAGTTGCGCGGCCTCCGGAATGGTCATGAAATAGCGAGTGATTTTCGGGTGAGTGACCGTCAATGGTCCCCCGGACTTGATCTGCTTGTGAAACAGCGGGATCACCGAACCTGAAGACCCCAGCACATTCCCGAAGCGAACCATGGTAAAGCGCGTCTTATTGACCCTGGACACATTGGCCTTGTCGCCGAACAGAACCGGCGCAATCTCATGACTCAAGGCTTGAAGCATCAGTTCGGCCAGACGCTTGGTACTGCCCATCACATTCGTGGGACGTACCGCTTTGTCGGTGGAGATCAGCACAAAGTTGGAAACTCCTGCCTGCAACGCGGCCTGAGCGGTGTTGAGCGTACCGATGACGTTGTTCAACACGCCTTCTGCAATATTGTGCTCGACCATGGGCACGTGTTTATACGCTGCGGCGTGGTAGACCGTGTCTACATCCCAGGTCTTCATCACATCCACCAGTTTGTCCTGATGACGTATGGAGCCGAGAATCGGCAACAGTCGGACTGGGACCGTCTGCCGGGCTGCACGCTGCTCCAGTTCCGTGAGGATGCTATAGAGGTTGAATTCGCTGTGATCAAACAATAGAAGCGTGGTCGGGGCCAGCGAAAAAATCTGTCGACACAGCTCCGAGCCGATCGATCCCCCAGCCCCTGTCACCATGACTGTCTTGCCTTTGATACAGTGTTCGAGCAAATCTGATTGTGCAGGCACCGAATCGCGCCCCAACAAGTCAGCGATATCGACTTCCTGAATGTCTTCAACCTTCACCCGGCCGCTGGCCAGGTCGCTAAAATTAGGAACGCTGCGAATATGCAGCGGGAAACGCTCAAGGAAAGTCAGAATCTCCCGACGTCGTGCACGGGTAGATGATGGCAGCGCCAGAAGAATCTCCTGAGCACCCGTCTCACTGATCATCTGTTGAATATGCTTGGGTTTGTACACCTGCAGACCGGCAATCACCCGATCCGCGATGCTTTGATCGTCATCGATAAACGCCACGGGCCGCATGACACGCCCCATGCGAAGCGCCGCAACCAGCTGATTGCCAGCCACTCCAGCACCGTAGATCGCGACCTTGGTGAGGCCGTCATCGCGACTTGCAAAAGATACATGTCGCGCGCCGGCGAACCAGTCGCCCATGAAGTAATGGCGCATGCACAGACGTAGCCCGCCAATGATAACGAGGCTTAACCACCAGTAGTTGAAGACGATGGATCGCGGCACCACTGTTTGGTGATTGCTGTACCAATAGACCACGAGTGCCAGGATCAACGAGGAAAGACTGACCGCCTTGATTATGGCGATGAGCGCGTCATTGCCGAAGTAGCGCATGACTGCACGGTACATGCCGAACCTGATGAATAGAGGAATGGCGACGAGAGGGGCGCTAACAAACAACCATAAATGGGCCCTGAAGGGGTTGTACATATCGTCGATACCCAGGCGCACGAGGAATGCCAACCACAGAGACCCCCAGACCAGAATAATGTCTGTGGTCACCTGTATCAGTCGCTTGCGGCGCCTGGGAAGCCCTACGAGGCCTGCCCTGACCTTATCCATGAAGTCTTCAAACACCTCTAACTCCTCCCCTCAACTGCCCTATCACCGTAGTGGCCTTATTGGCGCATCTTATCCACTTCAGAATGGAAATGATCGAACTGTCACTCAGTGTTTCCCCGCTGGGATTTCAAGCTCACCCGCGTGGAACTTGATGGCCAGCGCAATTAATGGAGCATAGGCCAGAATCAATGCCGCCCCGGCGTTCAGGCCAAATTGTGTAATGCCTACTGCAATAGGCAACAGCCAAAGCAAATTGATCGCCCCCACGACCGCTGTAACCGTCAAATGACTGCCCAATCGACGAGAGGCGAACTGATAGGCATGACTGCGATGCGCTTCATAGACCTTGTCGCCCCTGAGTAAGCGGCGAAACAGCGTGAACGTTGCATCGACAATGAACACGCCCAGCAGGATCAGCCAGCCCCACAGCAAATCTGCCGAGACCCACGCCGCTTGGAGTGAAAGCCCCCCAAGGACAATCCCCAGAAAACCACTGCCAGCGTCCCCCATGAAAATTTTCGCGGGGGGGAAATTCCAGACCAGGAAACCGGCTACGGCAATGGCCAACAACAACGGAGCCCAGATCAATTGCGCCGCATCACTCACCCAGTACAACAGGCAAGCCCCGAGACAAACGCAAATCGCCTCGACACTGGCAATTCCGTCGATTCCGTCCATGAAGTTGTAAAGGTTGAGCAGCCACACCAGATAAAACATCGCTAGTACATGACCAAACCATCCAAGATCAAATGTGTACCCGAATAACTCAACAACGGGCAAGCCACCGAGCCAGAACAGCAACCAGATAGATGCAGCAAAATGCCCCAACAAGCGCCAACGGGCAGCGATGTGCCCGTGGTCGTCCATGAATCCGATAACGGCAACCAGGGCACCGGCGCCAGTAATCCCCAGAAACGCCGGGAAGCTCATCAACCCTGCAAACCAAAGTATGAACAGCGCCAAGGTAAAGGCTAGAACAATTGCCACTCCTCCACCCCGAGGCGTGGGTATCGAGTGCGAGCTGCGCGCATTGGGAATATCCAGCAGGCTACGCGACAGGGCGTAACGACGCAGAGCCCAAGTCAGGGAAAAAGAAACAGCGACAATGACAGGGATAAACCAGCCATGATTCATGATTTATGGGAGTCCAGAAAATGTTGCGCCGTCAGGGCCAAAGCTTGATCGAGAGTGACAGGAGGTATCCAACCCAGTAGTTGGCGGTTTTTGCTGATATCAACTTGCAAGGACCCGAGAATACGGTCGGCCAGTGCTCGCTGGCCAAGTAATGCGGTAACGCCACGCAAGAGTCGCGTCGGTACGGGCAACAACCTGGCTGGCTTGCCCAAGGCTGCCGCTAACTTGTGCAACAGTTGGCTAGTCGAGACGTCTTCACCGTCGCTGACCAGGAATACTTGATTGGCGGCCGCCGGATGATCGGAACAGGTAACGATCAAGTCCACCAGATTGTCTATGGCAACCAGGCTACGCCTGTTGTCGACAGCACCAAAAGGTAACGGAATCCCACGATACAACCAGCGCATCATGCTGAGAAAATTGGCTTTGACGCCTGGGCCATAGACCAATACGGGCCGGATGATGACCACTTCCATACCCGTGGTAGCGGCGAGCACCATCAACCCTTTTTCTGCCTCAAACTTTGAGATGCCGTAAGGGTCAATGGGTGCTGGTACATCATCTGGCCGATACACGGCACCAGGCTCTGTGCCTTCCCCATTCACCTTGATGGAACTGATGAAGATAAAACGCTTCACTCCGCACGCCGCAGCCTGACGAGCAAGGTTCAGTGTGGCCTCGACATTGACTTCACGAAACGCCGCCAAAGGGTCCAGAGCTCTCTCATTCATGACGTGAACCCGAGCAGCCGCATGCACAACTACATCGACGTCAGTTAGGGCGGTCGTCCAATCGTTAGTGCCATCGAGGTTACCCAACCGCAGCGAACGTACACCCATGGGCAGCGTGGTGGATGGCGCCCGCAGAGGCGCCATGACAGAACACCCAGGCATCTGCACCAATCGATTGATCAACGCCCGCCCCAGAAATCCGCTGCCGCCGGTAACCAGAAATGCCTTAGCTCTCATGAGTGGCCCTTGGAATACAAAAAAACTTCAATGCCCGGGCACTGTGCCGAATCGCTCAAAGCAGTGAGCGATAAATCTCGGCATAGGATTTTGCCATCGAATCAGAAGAGAACACCGTTTCGAAACGCCGCTGCGCTACCTCTCCCATCGCTGCCGCCACATCCGGTTGATTCCAGAGCGAGGTCATTGCCGCAGCCAGTGCGACAGAATCGCGGGGCGGCACGACCAAACCGGTCTCCCCTGCGATGTTGATGTAAGTGGTGCCAGAACCAATTTCACAGGAAATCATCGGCTTGCCGTACATCGCCGCTTCAAGCAACGAAATACCGAAAGACTCGGATCGCAGGTGTGAAGGGAAAACGAATGCGTAGCACAGCTGCAAAAGAGCAGCCTTGTCTTCGTCAGGTAACCCACCCAGGAAATGCACATTGGACAGGCCCAATTGCTTGGCCTTTGCCTTGAGCTCAGCCTCGAGCCCCCCTCCTCCCAGAATGACGACGGGGAGTTGAGTCGCTTTGGCGGCTTCCAGCAGGTAGTCCAGCCCCTTGTAGTAACGCAACGCACCGACGAACAGGAAAAAACGTTCTCCCAGGCGCTCACGCCACAATGCAAGTTTTTCAGCCGAAGGCGTAGGGTAAGTTTTACGATCCAACCCATAAGGCACGACACGAACCTTGTCCTTGAAACGCGTTAATACCGGACTGCTTTGAGCATAATTGGGCGAAGAAGCAACAATACAATCAACACTGGAAAAGAAACGGTTCATCAAGGGTTGATAAAGCTTGAGAAGCGTTTTTTGCTTGACGATATCCGAGTGATAACTGACGACAGCGGGCTTGTTTATTCGACTGACAAAATGCACCAGGTCCATGTAAGGCCATGGGAAGTGGTAGTGAACAATGTCTGCCTTTTTCGCCAACTCGGCAAAATCCTTGATCGCCGATAGCGAGAAACCGGTGGAGGCGATATGCAAATCGAGTTTGGAGCGATGAGTTAAATGGTGCCCCACCCTTTCATTGCGCGCCGCACCTCGCTCACTGAGATAAAGCACTTCAGATTCAAACCCGTGATGAATCCCGCCCTCGGCAATCTGAAAAATGACTTGCTCAATACCACCCATGGTCTCCGGGTAGTACGTCTTGAAGAAGTGCAGAACCTTGATCATTGTCCCTTGATCACCTTCTGGTAAACCTCAAGCGTTTCCATTGCACAGCGCTCCCATGAAAATCTGGCCGCATGCAGCAAGCCTTGCTCAACGGCACTAGCACGCCACATCTCGTCTTCCAAACCTCGCTGAATGAGCTCGGTCAGCGTTTCCGTGTCCTTGGCATCGCACATCAATGCGGCTTCACCGGCGACTTCCGGTAACGAAGAACTGTTTGAGCAGACCACTGGAACACCTGAGCTCATCGCTTCAAGTACCGGCAATCCAAACCCTTCATAAAGCGATGGAAAGGTAAACAGACGAGCCCCGGAGAATAGCAACGGGAGATCTTCACTGGGCACAAAACCCAGGTAATAAGCCCAGCCTTCGCGTTTTGCACTTTCCAGCCGCTGGTGAATGCTTTCGTTTCGCCATCCATGATAACCGGTCAGCACTAACGGCCAGCGCTTGCGCACATGGAGCGGAAGCCGGGAGTAGGCATCAAGCAGCGTCTCGATGTTTTTGCGAGGCTCGATTGTCCCGACAAACAGGCTATAACCACCCACCTTGAGACCATGATGCGAAAGCGTGCTGGTGAGCTCTTCTGAGTTACGAGGATGAAACTCTGCAGAACTGGCGAGCGGTACCGTATGGATATGCTCGATAGGCCAGGAAAAATAATCAGCCAACTCTCTGCGCGTGTACTCGGAGTCAGTGATCAGCGCATCCGCCCGTACCAACGTGGCTTTAAGCTCTTTCTGCAAATAGCGCACAAGCTGCGGCGCATGGCAGTGAGACCAGGTAAAGGGCGACAAATCGTGGAAGGTTGCAACACTGCGGCCGGCAAAAGGCGGCAGATAGTAGTTAGGGCTATGGTAAAGAAAATCACCATGACCTTTTAAAGCGTGCTTCCTGAGCAACGGCATCAGTAGCCGATAGGCTTCGACCGCCAGGAAGTTTTTCTGCACGGCCCGCTTCAGGCCGTAACCACTGCCTGACGCTTCGGCAGCCGTTGGCAACGCGGGTAAAAACCGGCGACCGGCAAAAAACTGCAGGTCGGTAATTTCCGGACTCTGCTGCAGTCGCAGCGCCAATTCATAGGTGTAACGACCAATACCGGTTAGCGGGAAGCGAACCGGTTCAACAGAGAGAATTAACTTCATTTAATCGGCCGTCAGCATCCAGCTCAGGGTTTCGCCCAAGGATGGGGTTGCCCAGCCAGGCACTAGCGCCAGCAATCTGGAGTTATCTCCGCACAGGGTCGTTACCTCATTGGCACGCACAAAGGCAGGATTTACCTCAACCTCGATATTGTGCCCGGTAAACCCTTTGCACAACTCGATGACCTCACGCAGTGAATGGGTATACCCCGAACTGACATTGATCGTCTGACCAAGCGGCCTTGCTTCAATCAATCCCCGATAAGCAGCCACTAACGCACGAACATCACTGAAGTCGCGCCAGACATCCAGGTTGCCAAGTTCGATCCTCTGCGCCTTGTGGCGGAAATGAGAAACAATTTTTGGCAACAGGAAGTTTTCGGCCTGACCAACACCCGTGTAGTTGAAAGGACGAGTGATGACGATCGGTAGACGGTCGTGCCAGAGGTTGACCATGTACTCCATGGCCAACTTGCTGACAGCATAATCGTTGGCTGGCGCCGGAGGGGTGATCTCCGACAACAAGCCCCCCGAAGCGTTGCCATAGACATTGGCGCTACTGGCAATCAATACGCAATCGGGCGATTTGCCACTGGCTGCGATGGCTTCCAGCAAATTACACGTGCCAATCAGGTTTACCTGATAGAACGCATCCGCTGCGCCATGCCCAACAAACGCCAATGCTGCGAGATGCACCACAACGTCAGGCTGAATCTTTGCCAGCAATGCGCGCAAACCCGGACCATCGGCCAAGTCTACCTGATGATAGTTTTGCTCTTCGGAGGGCTGACTGCCCAATCCGAAAACCTCGTAGCCATGAGCTCGAAGTTCAGCAGTCATGTAACGACCGGTGAAGCCTTGAATACCCGTAATCAGCGCACGTTTGCCAGCATCGATCATCAGAACGAGAATCCTTGTTCATTACGACGCAGGTCAGCATCAACCATCATGCGGCACAGCTCTTCCAGGGTAGTTTTTGGCTCCCAACCGAGAACTTCCTTGGCTTTGGCCGGGTTACCGATCAGCAACTCAACTTCAGTCGGGCGGTAGAATTTCGGGTTGATCGTGACCAGCACCTTGCCGGTTGCTGCATCAGTGCCCTGCTCGTCTTCCGCAGTGCCCGCCCAGGAAATGGTGATACCCACTGCCTTGAATGCCATGGAAACGAAGTCGCGAACAGTTTCGGTGCGATTGGTCGCCAACACGAAAGTATCCGGCTCATCGGCCTGCAGCATGCGCCACATACCTTCCACGTACTCCTTTGCAAAACCCCAATCGCGCTTGGCGTCCAGGTTGCCCAGTTCCATCTTGTCCATCAGACCCAGCTTGATCTTGGCGACGGAGTCGGTGATTTTGCGAGTTACGAACTCACGGCCACGCAGTGGAGACTCGTGGTTGAATAAGATACCGCTGGTAGCGAAAATCCCGTACGACTCACGATAGTTGATGGTCATCCAGTGCGCGTAAAGCTTGGCCACACCATACGGGCTACGCGGGTAGAACGGCGTGCTTTCGATCTGCGGGATAGCTTGCACCTTGCCGAACATCTCGGAGGTAGAGGCCTGATAGAAACGTACCTTCGGGTTAACGATACGAATGGCTTCCAGCAGGTTTACCGCACCGAGACCGGTGATCTCCGCGGTAGTGAGCGGCTGCTCGAACGAAACCCCCACGAAGCTCTGGGCTGCAAGGTTATAGACCTCGGTGGCTCCTGTGGTTTGAAGCAGACGGATGCTGGCCGACAGGTCAGTCAGGTCATACTCAACCAAATGCAGATTAGGGTTGGACTGAATGCCCAATTCCTCGATACGCCAGAAATTGACAGAGCTGGTACGACGGTAAGTACCGTATACGGTGTACCCCTTTTCCAGCAGCAGTTCCGCCAGGTAGGCGCCGTCTTGACCTGTAATACCAGTGACAATTGCTTTCATTCGAGCTTCTTAACTCCATTTTCGACGCCGTTAAGGCATGCCAGACCATTTTCATTCCACGTAGCACGGTGTCCAACAGCACAGCGAGACCACGCGACCCGTCATCATACAGATTAGAATGGCGCCCCTCGACCTCAACATCAAGATGTGTGCCATAAAATATAACGGTAGATCTTTTGCGCCGCCCGGTGTTCGGCCATGACCTGCTCCAAGTCGTCATCGGCCGGCAGCGCGACGAAATAGCGCCTGGCAAGATCCGCCATAGCGTCATCGTTCCCGCAAGACGGCGTCTTTGAGCAATATTCGGATACCCCCTTGGACGGGACCTGCGCGAGCAAACCACCCAGCGCAGCGCAATACAGCACCATCAGGCCAACCGAATAATAATCCAGCTGCTTCTCATTAATCTCCAAGCGGGTGGTCAGGATGTTCGATTTGTGGACGACCAATTCCGACCTGAGCATCTTCTGCTCGCTCCTGCCCCAACAACCCTTGCTTGTCGACGAACCCTAGGGAAACTCTGAAAAAGACTTTCAGATTTGGTGAAATAGCCGCCTGATCCGAACACGACGGTTGAGCCCCGATGAAACAGATGTCCTTCGCCGATGCCGAGTACGCCGGCAAATGTAAGCAGACCCGCCGCGAGCGTTTTCTGATCGAGATGGATCAGGTCGTGCCCTGGAAGGGTCTGATTGCCTTGATCGAGCCGTATTACCCGAAAGGCGAAGGTGGTCGTCCGGCGTCTCCGTTGATGGCGATGTTGCGAGTTCATCTGATGCAGAACTGGTTCGGCTACAGCGATCCAGCGATGGAAGAAGCGCTGTACGAGACCACTATCCTGCGCCAGTTTTCGGGACTGCATCTGGATCGGATTCCCGATGAAACCACGATCCTCAACTTCCGGCGCTTGTTGGAGAAACATGAATTGGCCGGCGGAATTTTGCAGGTCATCAACGGTTATCTGGGCGACCGTGGCCTGATGTTGCGCCACGGTACGGTGGTCGATGCGACGATCATTCATGCGCCGAGTTCGACCAAGAATAAAGATGGCAAACGCGACCCCGAAATGCATCAGACGAAGAAGGGGAACATGTATTTTTTCGGGATGAAAGCGCATATCGGCGTCGATGCCGAGTCGGGTTTGGTGCATAGCCTGGTGGGCACGGCGGCCAATGTGGCGGACGTGACGCAGGTCGATCAGTTGCTGCATGGCGAGGAATCATACGTGTCTGGCGATGCTGGTTACATCGGCGTGGACAAGCGTCCTGAGCATCAGAATCGCAAGATAATCTGGTCGATTGCCGCCCGGCCCAGCAGCTATAAAAAACACGCGAAAAAGAGTTTGATCGGGCGCCTGCGGCGCAAAATCGAATATGCGAAAGCACAAGTGCGGGCGAAGGTTGAGCATCCATTCCGAGTGATCAAGCGTCAGTTTGGCTATACGAAAGTGCGCTTTCGCGGCCTGATGAAAAACACCGCGCAACAGGCCACGCTATTTGCCCTGTCGAACCTGTGGATGATGCGAAAACGACTGCTGGTCGCAGGAGAGGTGCGCCTGTAATGCGGGAAAAGCGCCTTGAAAAGGCGTCGCTCAAGGGTGAAACGATGAGTTAAGAACAGGAAAGGTCTGATTTCTGACCAGCCAGCGCTTTTTGAACCTCTACCAACGAGGGTATCAAAAATCGCTGACTACTTCAGACCTTCCCTAGGGCCAATAGTTCCTTGAGATTAGCAAATTCACCGCTGCTGGACTGATCTAGACCCGCCTTGGTACGGACCCTCGTTACCAGATTGGTGATCTGCTGACTAAGCTGCGCGATACGCTCTTTCTTGACCGCTATCTCCCTAAAACGCGAGCCACGGCGAGCATTGAACACGTGCATTTAGCCCCCGAATGGAAATACCATCGACTAAAAACAAGATTCATCCCTACCTCCCTGATTACCACAGCGAAGAAAATCAATGTAAGGTAAGGTGTGCAAGCTAGATCAAGGGAGGACTGCTGCAGCCTTCTGCGTTACAAACATCTATCACCGAGACACTCCGGCCTCAGGTTCAACGCCCCCAATAACGATTAATTAAACTAAAAACATGACCAACTACATTCCCGAACAAAGAAACCTGATCCCACAGCAATCGAGCGACATTAACCGCCGCCAACTGATAGCACTTGAAACCTTCACAGTTTTCATTTTATCAGCTCTAACCTTCTGGTCCGTTAGACCTCTGGTTGAAGAGTGGGATATGTTCGTAGCCTTCAATAGCCATGGCCTTGGTTTTCTCACTGAATTCCTCCCTTCCACTGCAATGCGCCCTCTACATTTCACGGCATTTGCCCTTCAGTGGATTATTGGTAATGGGCAACCTTTTGGAGTAGCCGCGGCGACCGCCGTCATATTAGTGGCGCGCTACTTGGTCACCCGCTGGGCCGTATCTCCACTTTTGGTCGGGTATGAGCGCTGGGTTATTTCAACACTCGCTGCAGCGCTTGTATTATGGCCAGGCGTCTGGCTTGGACGTTATGGGCCAGCACAACTATCCGCTGTTCTTTTTTTTGCAGCTTTGGGCTTTGCAATCCGGCTAACTCACCGCTGGTCCATCACAATGGCCATCGGCTGCGCTGCCTCCGTACTGCTACTACTGTCGATGTATCAGGGCTTGGTTTTATGCTTGCTCGCGATACCGCTATTCTCATTCATGTGGCGTAACAGTGATAATTCACTGCTGACTAATCTCCAACAAAAAATCTTCAATGCATTACGCCTTTGGATTACGCTTGGAGCAGGATTCGCTTTGTATGGCGCGTATTGCTTATTTATCTCCAGCAAAGTTGGCAGCGGCGGATATGAAGCGGCACTAGCAGGCGACGGCGCTAGGCTTCTCACCATCGTAGGGCTTTTCACCCACATCAAGTCTGCATTTTTCACCACATTCGGTAACGAATCGCTGCTCCTGCCACTATTTTTATCTATTGTTCTGTTTTTGAGTAGAGACTCCATAAGCGATCTACCGACACTAAAATCCAAAATTTCCACCTTCGCACTTGTCAGCTCACCTGTAATCTTATTGCCATTCTTTTCTTTAATCTACGTTAGCGCATTGCATATCAATGATATCGATCGAGTCCTTTACCCTGTTTCAATAGCCTTCGTTCTCGTCTGCCTTACAATTCTGAGCCACTTTAGAAAAAATCAAACAATCAAATCAAGCGCAAGCAATATTTCGTTTGCCGTCATAATCCTATTATTAGCGAGCACTTCGATTGCATTCGGAACAAGGCAATACGGAGAAATCCAAAAAAGTGTTCTAACACAGGCATTGGCTGCATCTGAAAAAAACAAGAGCACGTCGATAGTCATACGAGACACCACTGGAGTGCTCGGAGACGTCTATACTTTATATGTAGGCGCCCTGAGTAGTGCAATGTCTGCTCTTGGAAAGAGCATCAACGGCAATGTATGCACCCCTCTATCGGTTGACCGCATACATCCGGTGGCCCAACGTTTTCCGGTTGTATCGACACCTCGGTGCGAAGAAATGCCTCAGGCACCCATCCCTCCACTCGTCCTAACTGCTCGATGGGACAATGGGAACATCGTTGTTGAATAGCAAGCCCGACCTTTTGTAGTGGTTTAATGAAACCAGGCACCCCAGCCGAGAATGCTCGCCTGATATAGGGGTGCCTGATGACCGAGCAACGTCATTTCCTTTCCGCTGAAGCGCGAGGCTACAGGCCTCGTGCTTTATCGAAACTATCTTCCTATCTAAGCCAGCCGCTCGCCTGGGGATGTCAAGCCTGCTTTGCATCGCCGGCTGACCAATTCCAGCAAGAGATACCCCAATCATCCATGCCCGTGCCACAGGCACTGATATTGGCTCCCACTTTCATTTTGTTGTCGCTCCCGTAGACCTCGTCAAAGAGGTCACTCAAGAGGGCTTGCACTGCCGACCTCGAGCACACGCCCCAACTGGCTGGCAAGTCTCGAAATGGTCAATGCAGGAGAGCCCCCGTTGTGCCGGGACGCAAAAACCGACGCGAATGACGCACAGCGGATCCACTGGAGTGTAGTGGTCTAATGAAATCTATGGTCACCCCCATTTTTGCAATGCTGATTAACGGGTGAAGTGGTTGGCTTGCTTAAATCTATCCGGCGTCTGTATGAGGCATGCCCCGCGCCATGATGAGAGTCGCGCCTGGCAATCCTGAAAACCGGAGCGGCTTCTAAAGCCGTTTCATAAGTCAGGTTCTTCGCCAGGCCGGTGTGTCGTTCACGTCATCCATTTTTCAGCTATCGCAAACCTGAAGGTGCCTCGTGGTACTGCAACAAGAGTAGGGTCAGGACGCCATGGCGTCTGACCCTACTTCAAACATTGTATGGTGAGCAGATATTGCCCAGGCTGCCAATTCCACGCCATCCGGACACTCAGCCCATCAACATCCGGACACTCGTTCCACGCCCATTCGGACAGGCAGTCGGAGCGCAGCGACGCAGGTTTGCATTGTTAGTCTGAAGCCCCTGCCGCCGTCAATTTCGTTGCGCGCCTGCGCATCGATTCGCCCTTCAGTTCGATCCGATAAGCGTTGTGCACCAGCCTGTCGAGGATCGCATCGCCCAAGGTCGGATCGCCGATCAGCCCATGCCATTTGTCCACCGGCATCTGGCTCGTCACCAGCGTCGAACGGTTACCGTAACGGTCGTCCAACAGCTCAAGCATGTCGCGCCGTTGTGCAGCGGTAAACGGCGCCAAGCCCCAGTCGTCGAGGATCAGCAAGTCAGTCTTGGCGTAGCCGGTCATTAATTTGGCGAAGCGGCCGTCGCCGTGGGCCAGACCCAGTTCTTCCATCAGGCGCGGCAGGCGCAGGTAGCGGACGCTGTAGCCATCGCGGCAGGCCTTGTGGGCCAGCGCGCAGGCGAGCCAGGTTTTGCCTACACCGGTCGGGCCGCCGATGATCAGGTTCAAGCCATCGCGCAGCCATTGGCCGCTGCCCAGTTGCAGGATCAAGGCCTTGTCCAGGCCACGCGGGCTGCGGTAGTCGATGTCTTCCAGGCAGGCGTTGTGGCGCAGCCGCGCGGCTTTGAGGCGAGTGGTCAGGCGTGCGTCTTCACGCTCGGTCAGCTCGCGGTCGACCATCAGGCCCAGGCGCTCGTCGAAGCTGAGATCGTTGATGTCGGGCGTTGCGTGTTGCTCGCTGAGCGCCTTGATCATGCCGTGCAGGCGCAGGGTTTGCAGCTTGTCCAGGGTCGGGTTCGGTAGCATTTCGACGCTCCTTTTTCAGGTCAGTGGTAGTAGCCAGGGCCGCGCAGGTTGATGTGCTCGTCGGGCAGCAGCGGCAAGTTTTGCTGGGCCAATGGCAGGCGTTCGAGCCCTTGGCGCAGGATCGATTCCAGGCTTTTGTAACTGCATGCGCCTAGTGCCAGCGCACGCTGGCAAGCGGCTTCCAGCCGTTCTTCGCCGTGCTGTTTGCTCAGGCGCAGGATGCCCAGGCAGGCGCGGAAGCCGTGCTGCGGATGGACTCGGCGTTCGAGGATGTGGGCGATGACGCCGGCCGTATTCGGGCCTGTCTGCTCCGCCCAACGGATCAGTCGTTGCGGTGTCCACTCGGCGTGCTCGCGGTGGCTCTTGGGCATGTGCTCGGTGTGGGTGGTGTGGCGGCCTTTGTGAAGCGAGCGCAGATGGCTGGCCACGCGCTGATTCGCGTGGAAGCACTCGACCGTCTGCGCGGTCAATCGCACTTCGAGTTGGTGTTTCACCAGTTGATACGGCACCGAGTAGTAATGGCCGTCGACCTCGACGTGGTAGTCGATGTGGACGCGTACCTTTTTCCATTCGGCGTAGACGTATGGGTGTTCCGGCAGCGCTTGCAGTGCCGGTTGGTCAAGGGTCTCGAAGGCTGACCGGCGTGAGCCGGGCAGCTTTTTGAAGGGCTTTTGGTTGAGGCGATCCAGCAGCAGGCCGATGGCTGTGTTGAGTTCGCCCAGCGAGAAGAACTGGCGGTTGCGCAGCACCGCCAAGATCCAACGTTCGACCACTTGCACGCCGACTTCGACCTTGGCCTTGTCCTTGGGCTTACGCGAGCGAGCAGGCAATACGGCTACGCCGTAATGCTCGGTCAGATCGCGGTAGCTGGGGTTGATGTCCGGCTCGTAACGATGCGCTTTGGTGACGCCGCTGCGCAGATTGTCGGGTACCAGGATCTGCGATGTGCCGCCGAGAAACGCGAAACAACGGGCGTGTGAGCCCAGCCAGTCGGGCAGTTTCTGCGACCAGGTGGCTTCGGCGAAGGTGTAGCTTGATGCCCCCAGCACGGCGACGAATATCTGCGCCTGCCGGATTTCCCCGGTCTGCCGGTCGATGATCGGGACGGTTTGACCAGCATAATCGACGAACAGCTTTTCGCCGGCGCGGTGCTCTTGACGCATGACCACGTCGATCTTGGCCGCCCAGAGGCGGTAGTGCTCGCAGAACCAGCTGTATTGGAAGCCTTGCGGATGGGCAAGTCGATACTCTTGCCAAAGCAGTGCCAGAGTTACGCCGGGGCGGCGCAACTCAGCGTGCACCCATGCCCAGTCAGGCAACGGACGCTGTTCGCTCGGCACCGGCACTGCCGGCGGAAACAGGCGTCGATTCAACTCCGCATCAGAGATGTCGATCGGCCACTGAAGCCCGCTGGCCGCGAACCGGCAAAGGTAGTCGCCCGCACTCGAATGGCCGATGGATAAGCTGGCGGCGATCTTACGCACGGACAGGCCGGCGTCGAACTTTAGGCGTAGTACCTCTCGGATTTTACGCATGGATAAACGCTCCACGACGACCTCTTAGCTTCGATAAAAGAGGTCGATGGTAGTGAATAGTCCTGCGCTGCTGCCTGCCTGAAAAGTGTCTGGATGGCCGTGGAATCGGTGTCCGGATACTCGTGGAATGAGTGTCCGAATCAGCGTGGAATCAGTGTCCGGATGTTGGTGGAATGGGTGTCCGGATGGTCATGGAATCCGCAGCCCAGGCTATTCGCGCCAGTTTATTGGCCAGAGCGCATGCCACGACATTGGAGTGTCGCCGCTGAAGCAATGAGCGCACCCAATCAGCCAGTGCCCCTTTTTGCCTATCGAGCCTTTGTATATAAACCCTGGCGCACTGTACCAGCAGGCATCTGAGGTTCTTGTCTCCTCGCTTGCTGATCCCCTTCAAGTTAGACCTGCCACCCGTGCTGTACTGTCTGGGAACCAGCCCTATGGATGCGGCGAAGTCACGACTGCATCCGAATTGCTTGCCGTCTCCCATTTCGACAGCCAGCAGGCTGGCGGTGATCGGGCCGACGCCGGGCATACTCATCAAACGACTGCCCAGATCATCGTCAGCCAGTTGGCCAGCCATCTGTTTATCCAGCTGCGTGATTTGCTCATCCAGATAGGCGAAGTGTGCGTGCAACCGCTGCAACAATGTGCTGAGCCGTATCGGCAACTCATGCTCGGCCAGAACGCTAGGCAGACGTTTTATGACCGTCCGGCCCAGAGGCAGGCTGATACCGAATTCCAGCAGGAAGCCATGGAGTTGATTGATCGTTTTGGTGCGGTCACGCACCAGCGACTCACGCATGCGATGCAGTACTGAGAGCGTTTGCTGAGCCTCGGTTTTAGGTGAGACAAATCGCATCGAAGGACGTGAGGCGGCTTCGCAGATCGCCTCGGCGTCAACGAAATCATTTTTGTTACTTTTAACAAAAGGCCGAACAAACTGCGGGGATATCAGTTTGGTTACATGTCCCATGGTAGCCAGTTCGCGGGCAACGAAATGGGAACCAGCGCAGGCTTCCATCACAACAGTACAAGTGGGGCAGTTGCCGAAAAAACGCATCATCTGCACGCGCGAGAGCTTCTTGCGAAACATCTCTCGACCCGATACGTCCTGGCCGTGCAAGTGGAAAGTGTGTTTGCCGAGATCGATACCGACCAGTGCCAATTCGCTCATGATGATGGCCTCCAAAATAAAACACCCTGCGAAAGCGTAGCCCTCGCAGGGTGTGGGGGTGACCATCTCATTACCGGATACCCATTTAGGCGAGAATGCTCGCCAGATCGAGGTGTCAGATGACCAAACAACGCCGTTCCTTTTCTGTTGAATTCAAACGCGAGGCTGCCGACCTCGTGCTCAAGCAAAACTACAGCTACATCGAAGCCAGCCGTTCACTCGGCATTGGTGAGTCGGCACTGCGTCGCTGGGTTGACCAGGTTCAGAAAGAGCGCCAAGGCGTCACCCTTCAGAGCAAGGCGCTGACGCCGGAACAACAAAAGATTCAGGAGCTGGAAGCCCGGATCGCTCGACTTGAGCGAGAAAAATCCATACTAAAAAAGGCTACCGCGCTCTTGATGTCGGAAGATCACGAGCGTACGCGCTGATCAATCAGTTGAGCGTCCATGAGCCAGTCGATTGGCTGTGCAAGGTGTTTGAAGTCACTCGTTCGTGCTACTGCGCCCAGCGCCTTAGGCGCCGCACGCCTGATGTTGAACGGCTTCGGTTGCGCAGCCGGGTGAGCGAGTTGTTCACGCAAAGTCGCAGTGCTGCGGGCAGCCGCAGCATCCTGTCGCTGATGCGTGAAGACGGTGAGCAGCTCGGTCGATTCAAAGTACGCAGCTTGATGCGCGAGCTTGATTTAATCAGTAAACAACCCGGCTCCCATGCCTACAAACGAGCGACAGTAGAAAGACTCGATATCCCGAATACCTTGAACCGTGAGTTTGATGTGCCAGCCACGAATCAAGTCTGGTGCGGCGACATCACCTACATTTGGGCCCAGGGGAAATGGCATTACTTGGCGGTCGTGCTGGATCTTTGCACGCGCCGGGTGGTGGGCTGGGCGTTGTCGGAAAAGCCGGACGCTGAACTGGTGATCAAGGCCCTGGATATGGCCTACGAGCAGCGTGGCAGGCCTTCGGGTCTGCTGTTTCACTCCGATCAGGGGTCGCCCAATACGCAGCCGGCTATTTCGTCAGCGATTGTGGCGTTATCGCATGCGCCAGAGCATGAGTCGCCGAGGAAATTGCTGGGACAACGCGCCAATGGAGCGCGTGTTCCGCAGCTTGAAAACGGAATGGATACCGACCACGGGCTACAGAACGGCTCAAGAAGCCCAGCGCGATATCAGCCACTTCTTGATGCATCGGTACAACTGGGTTCGACCCCATCAATTCAACGGCGGGCTGGCGCCAGCTCGGGCCGAAGAAAAACTCAACGTCGTGTCCGGGATTAGTTGACCACTACAGAGCCTGACGCCTGGGACGAATAGTGGACCAACCGCTGAGGGGCAAACAGACTACGCTGTGAGCAACGGACTGAAAGCCGTAAAGAAAAAACTAGAAAGGGTGACACGACCTTGCCGCCAACCTAAAATGGCCTGTTTTTTATAAACTGGTGTTTTTAATGCGCAATGATTCGGTAAGTATCGCCCTGTCAGACATCATCGCTGCGACAAGGCGATACGCTTTGGTAGGAATGCTTGGCTGGCAAGACGTTCGTCAGCGTTATAGAAGGTCTGCGTTGGGGCCATTCTGGCTGACAATCAGCATGGGGGTGATGATCGGCACCATTGGTGTCGTTTTTGGGCAGATCTTCAATTCGCCCATCCAGGAGTTCTTGCCTTTCCTCGCAGTCGGCATGATCATCTGGAGCTTCATCTCTACCGTCATAATTGAAGGGTGCTCCGGCTTCATTGCTGCCGAAGGCATCATCAAGCAACTGCCGATCCCCTTGTTCACCCACATAATGCGCCTGATCTGGCGAAACATATTGATTCTGGGTCACAACATCGTGATCTTCCCGCTAGTGCTGCTCGCCGTCGGAAAACCGCTGACCTGGATTGCGCTAGTCAGCCTCCCCGGCTTGATCCTCTTACTGATTAATCTGGCATGGATCGCATTGCTACTAGCAGTCTTGTGTGCTCGTTATCGCGATCTTCCCCAGATTATTGCCAGCCTGTTGCAGGTCATTTTCTACCTCACACCGATCATGTGGATGCCAAGCTTGCTGCCGCAGCGTGCAAGTCTTTATCTGCTAGATCTGAACCCGGCCTATCATCTTATTTCCGTGGTACGCTCGCCGCTAATAGGGCAGATGCCAACCGACAGCAACTGGTGGGTTTCGCTCGGCATGGCTGCCGCTGGATGGCTCATCGCACTCGCAGTCTATGGCCGATACAAACGTCGTATCGCCTACTGGCTCTAAGAAGAAATTTTAATGTCCTCTATTGAATTCAAAAATGTCTGCGTGGACTTTCCAATCTACAACGCAAACGGCCGCTCTCTGAAGAAACGATTGATCCAGGTAGCGACTGGCGGACAGTTGGGCTCCGACCAGCAAGGTCGCGTAGTCGTCCGCGCCCTCGAAGACCTGACATTCACATTCAACAAAGGAGATCGTGTCGGTCTGCTCGGGCATAACGGCGCTGGCAAAAGCACCTTGTTACGCTTACTGAGCAGCGTATACGAACCCTCTTCAGGCACCGCTCGAATCAATGGTGAAATAGGTTCGCTCATCGACATCTCCTTGGGCATCGACCCGGAAGCGACGGGCAGGGAAAACATCTTCCTGCGCGGTGGCCTCCTGGGAATGACCAAGGCCGAAATTGCAGAAAAACTCGATGAAATTATCGAGTTCTCGGAACTGGGTGATTTCGTGGACATGCCTTTGCGCACTTACTCCACCGGCATGCACTTGCGTCTGGCCTTCGCCGTATCTACCACCGTCAGGCCAGAAATCCTGTTAATGGATGAATGGCTATCGGTAGGCGACGAAGGCTTTAAGCAAAAGGCCGAGACAAGAATGAATGAGCTAGTAAAGTCGACTAATATTCTGGTCATTGCCAGTCACTCCCGCGAATTGGTCATGCACACCTGCAATCGAGTGCTATGGCTGGAACACGGAAAGATAAAGATGGACGGCGACGCGGAAACGGTCACTGCCGCCTATTTTGGAGCCTAAGCGTAGATGAAGACGATAAAACGCGAAAGCATCGATGTCGGCACCGCACTTTCATCTGCCTCGAAACGGAAGCAAAGCGCCAGCGGTGTTTTGCCGAAAGATGACTATTTGGCGGATCTACCCGTAGAGCCTCAAACTCTCGTTGAGGAGCCTCAGGTCATTGTTGAGGAGCCGCAGGTCGTCATCGAGAAGCCCTTTGCGCACCGTACCAGACTCAAGGCCAGGATTAAACGAACTCTGCGATTTATTGCAAAACAGGTCTATAGGTGCCTGAAGCCGCTGGTCAAGCCAATCGCCTTTCGTACTCGCCAGTACTTTCTCGCTGGCTTTAACGATTTTGCCCAGCAACAACACGCAAGCACTCATGCCCTACTCTCAAAACTTGAAGCATTGGAACACCGGATTGCTTCAATTGCAGCGACCCAGCGATTGACTGCGCAGCAAATAGAACAAATCACCTGCGCTCAGCAAGAAGTGCCTGCTGATCTGCTTCAGCAATTCAAAAGAATTGAAGAATTTACCAGTGCCCAGCTAGGAGCAACTGGGGATCTGCTTAGGCAAATCAATAGAATTGAAGAACTCACCAGTGCTCAGCTGGCATCGCCCGGGGAGCCGCTTCAGCAGATCAATAAAACTGAAGAACTCACCAGCGCTCAACTGGTAGTGCCCGAGGATTTGCTTCAACAAATCAATAGAATTGAAAGTTACACCTGTGCCTCTGCCCGACGTGTCGCCGTGAACTGTGGCACCGATGAAATAATGATCAGGAGCGAAATCGGTTATGTTCTTTGCTCAGCAAGCGATCATGCATTGATCGCGATTCTACTCGAAGCTGGAGAACTGGAACCTGGCACCCGCCTGCTTATCCAAAGGCTGATCAAACCCGGTGATGCCTATATCGACGTTGGTGCAAACATCGGCATGCATATGCTCGCGGCTGCTCAAGCCATGCAGGGGTCCGGCAAGATAATCGGCTTCGAACCCTTTGGGCCGACGAAAGCCCTGATCGATAAAACCATGTGGATCAATGGTTTTTCAGAAATTACTGAAACTCATCAACTGGCGGTGTCGAACATGTCAGGTTCGCAGTCGCTCAATCTAGGTGCGACAAGCGGTCACCACTCCCTATTTAAACTCAACACCCCGGCCTCGCTTGCCAAGCCACCAGTACAAGTTGACTTGACATCTCTGGATGACATCGTAAGTCCAGACCAAGTGATACATCTTCTGAAAATTGATGCAGAAGGCGCGGAGCTAGACGTTATTGAGGGCGCCACGCAGCTACTGAAGAATAACCCGCAAATTAAACTTATCGTAGAGTTAGGCCTATCCCACCTGGAGCGAACGGATCATACCGTTGAAGACTGGCTCGAAACATTCACCAAATTGGGTTTCGAATACCAAATCATCAACCCTAGCTCCGGCGAACTTGAAGCCTACAGCATTGAGAAGCTAAGAGCAGTTGGATCAGTAAACCTGTTTTTCTCTAAGGCCAAAACGGCCGATCTATTGGAAACAAAGCATGAAGACTGAGATCGTTGTTATAGGTGCTGGCGGTCATGCCAAAGTTTGCATTGAGCTGCTCAAGGCACAGGGTGACGTAGTCGCTTTTTGTATTGGCTCCTCTGACAGTTCAGACACCTGCGTAGGGGTACCTGTACTTAAATCCGACGATCACCTGGCGACGCTGCGCAACGAAGGGTATTCGAAAGTGTTCGTCGCCCTTGGCTCGAACTCCCTACGGAGTCGTCTGGCCCAGTTCGCTACCGACCTCGGCTTCGAGTTGGTGAATGCACTCAGTCCGAACGCGGTTATCTCCCCGTCCGCCAAACTAGGTAAAGGCGTGGCGGTAATGGCTGGCGCCGTGATAAACGCGGAATCCTCGATAGGTGACTTGTGCATCATCAACACTGGGGCGACGGTTGACCACGACTGTCAAATCGGACGCGCTGCCCACATTGCCCCACAGTCAGCTCTTGCCGGCAATGTAGAGATCGGTCAAGAAACATTTGTGGGTATCGGCACCAAAATCATCCCGACCATTTGCGTAGGCGAGTTCGTGATGATTGGCGCAGGAAGCGTGGTAATATCCAGTATCAACTCGAAAACCACAGTCGTTGGCGTTCCAGCCAAAGCTATAAATAATATCTGAAGGACGAAGCATGAAACGTATTTCTGTCGCACAACCAAAACTGGCTGGAAACGAACGCAAGTATGTACTGGACTGTCTTGATACCAACTGGATCTCGTCAAACGGTAAATACATCGGTGCGTTTGAAGAGAGTTTTGCCAAATTCTGTGACGTTAAACATGCGATAGCCACGAACAATGGTACCACTGCACTCCATCTCGCATTGGTGGCTCTGGACTTGCAGCCCGGGGACGAAGTCATCATTCCGACCGTTACCTATATCGCTACGGCTAACGCTGTACGTTACTGCGGTGCCACCCCTGTTCTGGTCGACGTCTGCTCCGATACCATGAACATCGACCCGCTGGAAATCGAAAGCAAAATAACCAACAAAACCAAGGGCATTATTCCTGTTCATTTGTATGGTCACCCCGCTCAAATGGATCTGGTTAACGAAATCGCTCACAAACACGGTCTCTGGGTTGTCGAGGACGCTGCAGAAGCACACGGCGCCGAAGTAAATGGCAAGAAAGTCGGCACCATTGGCACATGTGCCACCTTTAGCTTCTTTGGTAACAAGATCGTCACCACTGGTGAGGGTGGGATGGTCACCACCAATGACGATGAGCTAGCCGCAAAGCTTCGCCTCCTGCGTGGCCAAGGTATGGACCCGCAACGTCGCTATTGGTTCCCTGTAGTTGGATACAACTACCGAATGACGAATATTCAGGCCGCTATTGGCTTGGCGCAAATGGAAAACATCGACACCGCGCTGGCAGAGCGTAACCAGCTCGCTGCATGGTACAACGATGCACTTCATGACCTGCAAGACAAGATCGTCCTTCCAACTCAAGCCAGCTGGGCGAAGCAAGTATTCTGGATGTACAACATCTTCTTGCGCGACGGAGACGAGCACAAGCGCGATACCGTGATGAAGATGTTGGACGATATGGGCATCGAAACCCGTCCAGTGTTCTATCCGATGCATGTATTGCCACCTTACAAAGAAGACGGTATCTACCCAACTGCAGATCTTTGGTCCGGCCGTGGCATTAACTTGCCAACACACCAGGATTTGAGTCAGGAAGATATCCTTCGCATTGCGGACAGCTTGAAAAAGGTCCTATCGTAAAAATGAAGATCGCACTATGTTCTACAATGGTGCCATTTGTATTCGGCGGAGGCCGAAACATCGTGGACTGGCTTGCTTCTACATTACAGGAAGCAGGCCATCAGGTTGAAATTGTCTATCTACCAGAGATAGACAATCCCGACACGCTGTTTCAGCAGATGATGGCATTCCGCTGGGTAGATCTTCAGTCCGCCGATCGGATAATTTGCTTCAGACCGCAGTCTCACTTGATTCCGCATCCACATAAAATTTTGTGGTTCATTCATCACGTGCGCATTTTTTACGACCTGTGGGATTCT
Source organism: Pseudomonas sp. NPDC087336 (assembly GCF_044744285.1). Taxonomy (NCBI): domain Bacteria; kingdom Pseudomonadati; phylum Pseudomonadota; class Gammaproteobacteria; order Pseudomonadales; family Pseudomonadaceae; genus Pseudomonas; species Pseudomonas sp. NPDC087336. The sequence continues at coordinate 62,989 of NZ_JBIUYA010000034.1, forward strand.
GAGTATCGCCCCTATCCTGACGACGAAAAGTTTCGCGGCTTTCGCGACGCACTGTTTTCCGTTGATGATCAAGCACTAGGTGAAGCAAAAGCCGTGTTCACCAACTCGCAGGTTGTCTCGGCAAGACTTAAGCGTTACAACGGAGTGGATAGCGAGGTTTTGTACCCGCCGGTTTTTCAACCTGAACGTTTTCATTGCTCAGGGCAAAGCGATGAAATTGTGTATATCTGCCGACTGGAACACCATAAACGCCAACACCTGCTGGTAGAGGCCATGGCGCATACCAAGACGCCGGTAAGATTGAGACTTTTAGGTTCCAGTGGCGGAACTGAATACCCTAATGCAATTGAAGAAACGATCAAGGCGGCCGACCTTTCTGACCGGGTTATTCTGGACAACCGCTGGATTACCGAGGAAGAAAAAGTCGAGCAGTTTGCAAAATGTCTCGCTGCGGCCTATTTACCATTAGACGAAGACTCTTACGGCTATCCTAGCCTGGAAGCCAGTCACTCCTCTAAAGCGATTTTGACCACGACGGATTCAGGCGGAGTTCTGGAGCTGGTACAGGATGGCTTCAATGGTCTTATTGCCGATCCCACGCCAGAATCTCTCGCATCGGCAATGGACAGGCTTTATCTGAATCGGGCGAACACTGAAGCCATGGGCGTCAATGCCAAACAACGCTTGGCTGACTTGAATATTTCCTGGAAACACGTTCTAGAGCGACTTCTGGCATGAAAGTTTTGGTTGTCAACAACATGGCGCCTTTCATCTGGGGCGGCGCTGAGGAACTCGCCGTCAATTTGCAAAAGCATCTGACTCTTGCAGGACACGAGTCCGAGATCTTGCGCATTCCGTTTCAATGGGAGCCTTCGAACAAAATTCCCTCCCAAATGTTGATGGCACGCGCACTTGAACTGACGAATGTAGATCATGTAATCGCACTCAAGTTTCCAGCCTACTTGATTCCGCATCCAAGAAAATCATTGTGGCTTTTGCATCAGTATCGCCAGGCCTACGATCTGTTTGATGCAGGTCAAACAAATCTTCCACCCGGCCAGAGTGGAGACGATATTCGCTCCACTATCCTGAATGCAGATAACGAATGCTTTTCTCAAAGCAGGCATATCTACACCAACTCGGAAGTTACCCGCCAACGCCTTTTGAAATATAACGGCTTTGACTCCACGGTACTGTTGCCACCTGTCAATGATCCAGAATCATTTATCAACGGCACCCACGGCGACTACATTTTCGCTGGAGGTCGAGTCAATGGCATGAAGCGCCAGTTCCTGCTCCTCCAAGCCCTAGCCAAGACCGATAAGCGCGTCAAGTTGATTATTGCCGGGCCACCAGAGTCTCCAGCGGATGCTGAGCAACTGATTGAGATGGCTCAGGCACTGGGTGTAACGGACAGAGTTCGCCTGGATCTACGCTTTTTGCCACGTTCGACCTACGTTGATTACGTAAACGGGGCAATGGCTGTGGCCTATATACCGTTCGATGAAGACTCGCTGGGTTATGTGGCCATGGAGGCCGCTACTGCCTCCAAGGCGCTGATCACCACTACTGACAGCGGCGGAATATTAGGTTTGGTCAAAGACCGTGTTACCGGTTGGGTGGCAGAACCCACCGTTGAAGGCCTGGCCGCCGCCATGAGCGCTGTAGTCGCAAGCAAATCTACAACCGTCGAATATGGGGCTGCTGCACACGAGCTGTGGAATAGTCTGGGCGTCAATTGGAATGAAACCATCGAGGCGCTGCTGAAATGAAGTTTCTAATTTTCACCCCTGCCATTCAAACTTCGGCCATTGGCCGGATGACCAGCGTGGTAACACATGCTCTTGTGTCTCAAAAACACGAAGTCGTCATTGTTCGTACAGAAATGGCCGGCTACTTGACTACCGAAACACATGACTTCGGTTGCAATATTATTTCCTGGCTCGACACTACTGAGGTTGAGGCTAACATAGTACGCGCCGACGCTTGCATTCATCAGATTGGTGACAATTACCAGTTCCATCAAGGCAGCGTAGAGTGGCTAACGCGTCATAGTGGTATTGTTTGCCTGCATGATTTTTTTCTGGGCAATTTGTTTTGGGGCTGGGCTCACAATAACATCGAGCAGGCTCGGGAAGTCCTGAAGACGTACTATTCGAAAGAGGCCTCGGAACGCTTTTTCAACATAAATAGTAGCGAAGAGTTCATTGAGCTTACCAAAGATCAGTGGCCTATGACGGAGTGGATTTGCTCGATGGCATCCGGCACTGTGACTCATAGCAACTGGGGTTGCGATAGAGTATTGAAATCCTGCCCAGGACCTGTGCGGGTAGTGCCCTTGGCCTATAACTCTCCTGGCCTTGCACTAGCTGGAACAAAGCAAAAGCGCATACCATCGACCAAGCTCAAGCTGCTCACAATCGGGCATGTGAACCCCAATAAGAGAGTCGAAAGCTGCATCAAGGCCATAGGCGGAAACCCGACGCTTAGAGAGACAGTGTCTTATCGACTGGTCGGGGCCATTCAGCCTGAAATGAAAGTTAAAATCCTCGAACTCGCGCAAAGTCTTAGCGTAGACGTCGAGGTTTCTGGTGAGGTTGACGCAGACACTTTGGCACACGCCATTATTGATGCGGACCTGGTAAGCTGCTTGCGCTGGCCTAGCCTGGAGGCGGCATCAGCCTCGGCAATCGAAGCTATGCTTTACGGAAAAACCACAGTTGTCACCAATACAGGTTTTTACAGCGAGCTTCCCGAGCAATACGTTCTAAAAATAAACCATGTCAATGAAATTGAAGAGCTTGAAGCAACGCTATTGTCTCTTCATGCAAACCCTGACCTCTTGGAAGTAAAAGGCCAGCAAGCGCAGGAATGGGCAAAATCGACCTTTACGGCTGAAAACTACGCACGTCAATTAGTCGATATGAGCTCCGCCTGCATTAGAACCAGCTCCACCCTGAAGGCGGCATCGTATTACGCTGCCATACTTCATGGTTGGGGTGCTGACACCAGCCTTTTACAAAACAATGAATCACTTGTTCCACTGGCTATCTTTAACCAGTGCTACCAGCACTAATCATTTGCTTTAACTCTAGTTGATCGACGGTATCCGCTCCATGAACCCCACATTCCAAGCCGCCATCTGATGCCCGAAGCTATGCTCCCGACTTCTCTACTTGTGGCACAAAATTGCCAAAATT
>NZ_JBIUYA010000035.1:0-65693 GCF_044744285.1 Pseudomonas sp. NPDC087336
ACACCATCATACTGCTCAGCAGCCCCAAGAACTGAAGATTTAACGGAATAGTTCATTATGTCGGCGACTCAAAATTACGGCACTGGCCGTCGCAAGACCGCAACCGCACGCGTTTTCCTGCGTCCGGGTACTGGTAACATCTCCATCAACAACCGTTCGCTGGATAATTTCTTCGGCCGCGAAACTGCCCGCATGGTAGTTCGTCAGCCGCTGGAATTGACTGAGACTGTCGAGAAGTTCGACATCTACGTCACCGTGATCGGCGGTGGTGTGAGTGGTCAAGCTGGCGCAATCCGCCACGGCATCACCCGCGCTCTGATGGACTACGACGAAACTCTGCGCAGCGCTCTGCGTAAAGCCGGCTTCGTAACCCGCGATGCACGTGAAGTTGAACGTAAGAAAGTTGGTCTGCGTAAAGCGCGTAAGCGTCCGCAGTACTCGAAGCGTTAATTCGCTTCCGCGTTCAAAAAGAACGCCCAGTTTCCTCGCGGAGCTGGGCGTTTTTTTGTGCGTGTTATTTTCTCAAAGAATTGCGCTGTGACAACTTGCCACATCGGCAGAGGCCCTATACTACAAGGCTTGGCAGTGGTGCCCCGGGGTAATTACCTTGTCAGAATTGGGGCTTTTCATTACCATTCGGCAAAATTTTTATAAGTACAGCGTTTTACTTAGTAGATGCCTGATTTAACAGGCCACAAAGCTGATGGGAGAGGACTGAATGAGCAATGACGGCGTGAATGCAGGCCGGCGTCGCTTCTTGGTAGCAGCCACATCCGTGGTGGGTGCTGCAGGAGCGGTGGGGGCTGCGGTCCCGTTCGTGGGGTCATGGTTTCCCAGTGCCAAGGCGAAAGCCGCAGGTGCACCGGTGAAAGTGAATGTCAGCAAAATCGAGCCAGGCCAGCAGATGATTGCTGAGTGGCGCGGCCAGCCGGTGTTCATCGTCCGCCGTACCGAGGAAATCCTGGGGAATCTGAAAAAGATCGAGGGCCAGCTCTCTGACCCGACCTCCAAGAACTCGACACAACCGACCTATGTCGACCCCGAAACGCGGTCGATCAAGCCTGAAGTTTTGCTGTTGATCGGCATCTGCACACACCTGGGTTGCTCGCCGACCTTCCGTCCCGAAGTCGCACCCGCCGACTTGGGCAAGGACTGGGTAGGTGGTTATTTCTGCCCTTGCCACGGCTCCCACTACGACCTGGCTGGCCGCGTCTACAAGTCGCAACCTGCGCCTTTGAACCTGCCAGTTCCCCCGCATTCCTATGAGACCGATGACATCATCGTCGTTGGCGTCGATACGGAGAAAGCGTGATGAGCAAGTTCATGGATTGGGTTGATGCGCGCTTTCCCGCGACCAAAATGTGGGAAGACCATCTCAGCAAGTACTACGCCCCGAAGAACTTCAACTTCTTCTATTTCTTTGGCTCCCTGGCGCTGCTCGTTCTGGTCAACCAGATCGTCACCGGTGTCTGGCTGACCATGAGCTACACCCCGTCGGCGGAAGAAGCCTTCGCTTCCGTCGAGTACATCATGCGCGACGTCGAGTACGGCTCGATCCTGCGCCTGCTGCACTCCACTGGCGCCTCGGCGTTCTTCATCGTGGTCTATCTGCACATGTTCCGTGGTCTGCTCTACGGTTCGTACCAGAAGCCGCGTGAATTGGTGTGGGTCTTCGGCATGCTGATCTACCTGGCGCTGATGGCCGAAGCCTTCATGGGTTACCTGCTGCCGTGGGGCCAGATGTCCTACTGGGGTGCCCAGGTGATCATCTCGCTGTTCGGTGCGATCCCGGTCATCGGTAACGACCTGACCCAGTGGATTCGTGGTGACTACCTGATTTCCGGTATCACCCTGAACCGCTTCTTCGCCTTGCATGTGGTGGCGTTGCCGATCGTCATTCTCGGTCTGGTGGTGCTGCACATTCTGGCGCTGCACGAAGTCGGTTCGAACAACCCTGACGGCGTGGATATCAAGAAGCACAAAGACGAGAACGGCATACCGCTGGACGGCATTGCCTTCCACCCGTACTACACCGTGAAAGATATCGTCGGCGTGGTGGTGTTCCTGTTCATCTTCTGCTTCATCGTGTTCTTCTTCCCGGAAATGGGTGGTTACTTCCTCGAGAAGCCGAACTTCGAGCCAGCCAACCCATTCAAGACGCCTGAGCACATCGCTCCGGTCTGGTACTTCACGCCGTACTACGCGATTCTGCGGGCGGTCCCGGACAAGCTCCTTGGTGTTATCGCCATGGGGGCGGCCATTGCGGTGCTGTTCGTCTTGCCATGGCTGGACCGCAGTCCGGTCAAGTCGATGCGCTACAAAGGCTGGATAAGCAAGATCTGGCTGGTGGTGTTCTGCATCTCGTTCGTGATTCTCGGCATTCTGGGTGTTCTGGCCCCGACGCCAGGCCGTACATTGCTGTCGCAGGTATGCACCTTCCTGTACTTCGCCTACTTCATTCTGATGCCGTTCTACACCAGGCTCGAGAAGACCAAACCGGTTCCGGAAAGGGTGACTGGCTGATGAAAAAACTATTTGCTGTATTGATGCTTGCGGCGCTGCCGGTGTTCGCATTCGCTGCTGGACAAGCTGGCCCGGAGCTGGAAAAAATCGACATCGACGTGTCCGACAAGGCTGCGATGCAGGATGGCGCGCGTACGTTCGCCAACTATTGCATGGGCTGCCACAGCGCCAAGTTCCAGCGTTACGAGCGTGTTGCCGATGACCTCGGCATTCCACATGAGTTGATGCTCGACAAGCTGGTGTTCACCGGTGCCAAGATCGGCGATCACATGAACATCGGCATGCAGCCGGCTGACGCCAAGAGCTGGTTCGGGGCGGCACCGCCTGACCTGACCCTGGTCGCTCGTGTGCGTGGCACCGATTGGCTCTACGGTTACCTCAAGTCGTTCTATGAAGATCCGTCGCGCCCATGGGGTGTGAACAACAAGGTCTTCCCGAACGTGGGCATGCCTAACGTGCTGGTCGGCCTGCAAGGTCGTCAGGTCGTCGGTTGCAAACAGGTTCAGATCGTCGAGGACGGTAAGAAGCAATATGATCCGCTGACCGGTACGCCGCTGACTCATGAAGCGTGCGATCAGCTGACCATCGTGCCGAAGAGTGGTGCCCTGACCGAAGAGCAGTTCGATGAGAAGGTCAAGAATCTGGTAACCTTCCTGGCTTACTCGGCTAACCCGGTTAAGCTGCAACATCAGCGCATCGGTACGTACGTATTGCTGTACCTGGCGTTCTTCTTCGTATTCGCTTACTTGCTCAAGCGCGAATACTGGAAAGATGTGCACTGATAAAGCTTTAAGCAATTGCTGTTAATCGCGCGCGCCCAAGGGCGCCTCTGAAGATGTAACGAGCCTGGTGAGCCAGGCGTTACGGGAGGCGCCCTCTGGGCGCGCTCGTTTTTCCGCTTCCGATCATTTCAACAAGCGAGGAGGATCGCCATGGGCGTGACCAATCGGTTGGCCTGTTACTCCGACCCCGCCGACCACTATTCCCACCGAGTGCGAATCGTACTGGCAGAGAAGGGTGTCAGCGCCGAGATCATTTACGTGGAGGCTGGTCGCCAGCCGCCTAAACTGATCGAAGTGAACCCTTACGGCAGCCTGCCGACGCTGGTCGATCGTGATCTGGCGTTGTGGGAGTCTACGGTGGTGATGGAATATCTGGATGAGCGTTACCCGCACCCGCCGCTGCTGCCGGTCTATCCGGTGGCACGTGCCAACAGTCGTTTGCTGATTCATCGTATTCAGCGTGACTGGTGTGGCCTGGTGGATCTGATCCTGGATTCGCGGACCAAGGAAGCCGCACGTGCTGTGGCACGCAAAGAACTGCGCGAGAGCCTGACAGGCGTGTCGCCGCTATTTGCCGATAAGCCATTTTTCCTCAGTGAGGAACAAAGCCTGGTGGATTGCTGCCTATTGCCAATACTCTGGCGATTGCCGATTCTAGGTATAGAACTGCCGCGGCCAGCCAAGCCGCTGCTTGATTACATGGAGCGCCAGTTTGCGCGTGAGGCTTTCCAGGCGAGTCTGTCTGGTGTCGAACGCGACATGCGCTAAGGCTTAAGGAGCCGATATGAACTCCAGTCGACCTTATCTGGTCCGCGCGCTCTACGAGTGGATTGTTGATAACGATTGCACCCCGCACATGCTGGTCAATTCCGAGTATCCCTCGGTGCAGGTGCCGCAAGGTTTTGCCAGTGATGGCCAGATCGTCCTGAACGTATCGCCACAGGCCGTGCGTCATTTGCACATGGACAACGAGGCGGTGAGCTTCGAAGGCCGCTTTGGTGGGGTGCCGCATACCCTGTACGTGCCTATCGCCTCGATCCTGGGCATCTACGCCCGGGAGAATGGCCAGGGCATGGTGTTCGATCTGGAGTCGCCCATGGAGGACGAGGAAGAGATCGAGCCGGATGATGATGTCCCACCTCCGGACAGCGAGCCGCCGCGGCCAAGCGGTCGACCGAGCTTGAAGGTAGTGAAATAAAAAAGGGCGATCCGCAAGGATCGCCCTTTTTATTTCTGTTGTAGGAGCCCGGCTTGCCGGCGAAGGCGTCTTCGAACATTGCGCTTGTCTTCCGGCCGCCTTCGCGGGCAAGCCGGGCTCCTACAGGGCGATGGCGATTTCAGAATCGCGATCGCCGAGGAGGGTCAGTCGATGTACTCAAACAGCTTCACAATCTTCTGCACCCCAGAAACCCCTTGCACCAGGCTCGTCGCCTGGGCGGCTTCCTGTTTGGTCAACAAGCCCAGCAGGTAAACGATGCCGTTCTCGGTGACAACCTTGATACGCGAGCCAGGGATGTTCGGGTCGGTGAGCATCTGGGTCTTGATCTTGGAGGTCAGCCAGGTGTCGTTCTGGCGGGCAAGGAAGCCGGAAGGTGGCAGAACTTGCAGTTCGTTGTGCACCGTCTTCACCCGCTGCACGGCAGCAGCGGCTTGTTCGGCCTTGGCCTTGAGGTCGGCGCGCGGGGTTTGCCCGGCGAGCAGTACTACGCCGTTGAAGCTGGTGACGACGATGTGCGAGTCGTTGTCCAGGGCCGGATCGGCCTTGGCGATGTTCACGCCGACCTTGGTGTCGATCAACGAATCGTCGATCTTGCTGCCGAAAGTGCGGGTGCCGCGGTCATCTTCAATCGGTGCTTCGCGGCTGGCATTAACCACCGAGGTGCAGCCGCTGATGCAGAGGCACAGGGTCAGGGCCAGTAGGCCGAGGCGATTAGGGGTCATTCTTCACTCCCGAACAGTTGGCTGTCGATCAAGTCGCAAAGGCAGTGGATCGCCAGCAGGTGGACTTCCTGGATACGTGCGGTGACGTTGGCCGGTACGCGAATCTCGACGTCCTCGGGCAAAAGCAGTGACGCCATGCCGCCGCCATCGCGACCGGTCAATGCTACGACAATCATTTCGCGATCATGTGCGGCCTGGATCGCTTGAATTATGTTTGCCGAGTTGCCGCTGGTGGAAATTGCCAGCAGTACATCGCCCGGCTGGCCGAGCGCACGGATCTGTTTGGAGAAGATTTCGTTGTAGCTGTAGTCGTTGGCGATCGACGTGATCGTCGAGCTGTCCGTGGTCAGCGCAATGGCTGGCAGGCTCGGACGTTCGCGCTCGAAGCGGTTGAGCAGCTCGGACGAAAAGTGCTGGGCGTCGCCAGCAGAGCCACCGTTGCCGCAGGAAAGCATCTTCCCCTCGTTGAGCAAGGCATTGACCATCACCTGGCTGGCTTGCTCGATGTGCGGTGCAAGTACTTCCATCGCCTGTTGCTTGGTGTCGATACTGGCCTGAAAAAGCTGGCGAATTCGCGATTGCATGTCCATCTGTGTGACCTTAATGAGCGCGGCTGTCCGGCACGTGAATGTGCAGCCCGCAAAGCAAAGAGCAAAAGTGTTGAGTGGTGGTATCCGGTTCGGGGCGTAGGCAATCAGCTGTCGAAGGCATTCTGCAACCAGTTCAACTGATCGAGGTCGCTGTCAATCGCAACCACGTCGAAGCGGCAAGGGGAGTTGGCCCAGCGCGACTCTCGCTGAAGAAAATACTGTGCGGCAAAAATCAGTTTTTGCCGTTTGCGCTCATCGATGCTATCGAGCGCGCCACCCCATTGAGTGTTTTTTCTGTAACGAACTTCAACGAATACTACTGTATCGCCCTCCAGCATGACCAGATCAAGCTCGCCGCGTTTACACAACCAGTTCTGCGCCAGTAGCTGCAGGCCGTGTTGCTGAAGATGCTCGAGCGCATGGCGCTCGGCATCTTTACCGCTTTGCTGGCGTGACCTTTGAGGCATCAGCGTGGGGTGTTCGGCAAGCGTTGAACCTGGCCATTGACGAACTCCGCCCATGGCAACTCACGCACCACTCGCTGGGTCTGGGTCATGCTCAGGCTGCCCGATTGACCTTCGATACGGCTATCCGGCAGGGCCTTGAGTTGCCCCAGGCGTGGCGCCAGGCGATAGGCGTCCACGCCCATGGCGTACAGGCGACCCAGGCTGCCGGCCGCTTGTGGCCATTGCGCGGTCACCTGGCGACGCAATGGGTCATTGGCGTCCAGCAACCATGGGGTTTCGCAAAAGCGCACGCCATTCATGTCGTTGTACTGGTTGACGTCGCCGCTGGCGCTGAAAACGTGGGACGTGGCGTAGACCGGAACGTCGCCTGCGTACTGGAAATTCAGGGTCGGCTTGATCTGCTGCGCCTGTTGTGGCGTTGCCGCGAGGAAAATGAACTCGATGTCCTGGCGACGCGACGGCTGGGCGGCGACCTGCGAGCCAACCGTGGTTTGCAGGCTCTTGGCGCGGCCTTCACTCTGGCGCAGCTGGAACATGTCGGCAATCTGCTGGGCCAGTTGTACCGGCTGGTCGACTCGCTCGGTGGCGACGATGCTGCCGCCATTGGCTTGCCAGTCCTGGCTGAACGCCTTGAGAACCCGGTCACCCCATTCTCCCTTGGGTACCATGATAGCGGCGCGATGCAGGCCGTCGGCGCGAGCACGGCGGGAGACTTCGCGGGCTTCGTCTTCAGCGGCCAGGCCAAACTGGAACAGCTGGGCCGGTCCTTGTGCGCCTTCGCTGTAGTTCAGTGCCAGGGTGGTGATCGGCAGCTGCGGGCGGGCGCTGAGCTGTTTGACCAGGGGTTTTTCCAGTGGGCCTACGACCAGTTGCACGCCATCGGCCTGGGCCTTGCGATAGAACTCGTCGAGCGAGGTCAGGCGCGAGCTGTCGTAGAACTCGATGGCTGGCGGTTTCTGCCCGGCTTGTTGCGCCTGGTAGTGGGCGGCCATGAAGCCTTCGCGCAATGCTTTACCGACCGATGCCAGCGGGCCGTCCTGCGGCAGGAGCAGGGCGATTTTGCTCAGGGGCTGGCTGGCCAGGTCCTTGAGGTTGGTCAGTGGCAGTGGCAGCTGTTTGGCGGCCGGGTGTTTCGGGTTCTGGGCGCGCCAGTTGTCGATTGCCGCCTGCTGCTGTTCGAGAGTGCCGGCAGATTTCACGGCCAGCGCCAATGCCATCCACCCACCAAGATCGTCGGTGGTGGTCGGTTGCAATTGGTCGGTGGGCAGCGAAGCGATCAGGACCCAGATCGCCTCGTGGTTCTTGCTGGCCGCTTCATCGCTGAGCATCGGCGCGATGAAGATGCGTTCCCGTGCGGCGGCGAGGGTCTGGCCATCGGCTTCAAGAGCGCGGGCGCGAACGGTGCCGGTGCGCACTTGCTGCTCCTCCGGCATTTCACCCAGGCGCTGCAGGCTTGGATGGCTCAAGGCGGTCAGCGCGGCTTTGGGCTGGTTGCGGGTCATGGCCAGTTCAGCCGCCAGGGTGTTGGCGAAGATCTGCTGGCCCGGCTTCAGTGTTTCCACGGGAACCTGTTGCAGGATCTGCGCGGACTGGCCGGCATTGCCCTGGCGATAGGCCAGGTCGGCTGCGCTCAGGCGCAGCAGCGCCGCGTCTTCCGGCGATTTGCTTTGGGCGGCCTTTTCGAGCAGTTGCTCGATGCTGGCATCCGGGGTCCGTGGAAGTTCGCCAAGGCTGGAGGAGGGCGAGCTGGCGCAAGCCGCCAGCAAGGCAGCGAGGCATAGGGCAGAGAACAGCCGCAGGCAAGCGATCATGTAGTGTTCCTGATACTCGATCAAATTAGCGTGGAATTGTACCCAAGCACTGGCCGGGGCGCGATGTCGGTGGTGCGAATCGACCAATTTAGCGGGTGTAAATGTTGCCGTGCGGCACAAAAGGCTGCAAAAACGGGTGCTGCTTGCCCATATCGCGAGCGTCGCTACGCGCTACAATGGCCGTTTTACCGATCATGAGGTGTGCGCTTTGACTGCTCCAGGTGCTTTGAATTCCGCTGCTGGCTCGCTCTATGTGGTGGCGACGCCCATCGGCAACCTGGACGATATCAGCGCCCGGGCGCTGAAGATTCTGCGTGAGGTCGCCTTGATTGCCGCCGAGGACACCCGTCATTCTCAGCGCCTGATGCAGCACTTCGGCATTCCCACCCCCCTGGCGGCCTGTCATGAGCACAACGAGCGGGATGAGGGTAGCCGCTTCATTACCCGCTTGCTTGCAGGTGACGATGTCGCGCTGATTTCCGACGCCGGCACGCCGCTGATTTCCGATCCGGGCTATCACCTGGTCCGTCAGGCGCGAGCAGCGGGCATCAATGTGGTGCCGGTGCCGGGGGCTTGCGCGTTGATTGCGGCCCTGTCGGCGGCGGGTTTGCCGTCGGACCGCTTCATCTTCGAAGGCTTCCTGCCGGCCAAGGCGGTGGGGCGGCGTGCGCGTCTGGAGCTCATCAAGGAAGAACCGCGCACACTGATTTTCTATGAGGCGCCGCATCGTATCCTCGAATGCCTGCAGGACATGGAGCAGGTGTTCGGCGCCGAGCGCCCGGCATTGCTGGCGCGGGAGCTGACCAAGACGTTCGAAACGCTCAAGGGCTTGCCGCTCGCCCAGTTGCGCGAGTTCGTCGAGTCGGACAGTAACCAGCAGCGTGGCGAGTGTGTGGTGTTGGTGGCGGGGTGGACCGCTCCCGAGGAGGAAGGCGCTGTCAGCAGTGAAGCGATGCGCATCCTCGATCTGTTGCTCGAAGAGATGCCGCTCAAGCGTGCCGCGTCGTTGGCCGCGCAAATTACCGGCGAACGCAAGAATGTTCTCTATCAGGTTGCGCTGGATAAACAGAAAGGCGAGTAAAAAACCCGACGCGCTGGTGTGGCTGGAGGCGTTTATCACTTGTTCTTCGGCCGCTCTGCCGTTAACCTTCGCAGCGGAGAGTCGATCGGACAGTCGCTGCCCTCTATGAAAATTAGGGGGGGGAGGAAAGTCCGGGCTCCATAGGGCGAAGTGCCAGGTAATGCCTGGGAGGCGTGAGCCTACGGAAAGTGCCACAGAAAATAACCGCCTAAGCGCTTCGGCGCCGGTAAGGGTGAAAAGGTGCGGTAAGAGCGCACCGCACGTCTGGCAACAGTTCGTGGCTAGGTAAACCCCACTTGGAGCAAGACCAAATAGGGTCCCAAGGCGTGGCCCGCGCTGGGACCGGGTAGGTTGCTAAAGGTGTCCAGTGATGGCCATCGTAGACGAATGACTGTTCAAGACAGAACCCGGCTTACAGATCGACTCTCCACCTTTTTTCTCCCCTCTGCTTAAATCATTGAGCAGGGGTTCGATGGTGGCAATTTCCCTCCTTTCTCAAACGTCCTCATTATCACTTTCGTAATATCAAAAAAATCTTACTCTTAATAAATCACTTTAACTTCTGAACGCAGCCTCCCGTGCTGATTCAAGTTGTTGGGCAGTTTCATCCGCCTGATCCTGCTTGTTCCCCTCTATATGCTCCTAAATCTCAGTTCTGTAAGGGTTTTCCTTTGATCCGCGCCTTGACGGTGCAGTGGGCGCATTCCTATAGTGTGCGCAAGTGGCGGAAAGTGGCATGAAGTGGGTTTTTTGAGCTAAAAACGCTAGAATTTGGAGAAACGCTGACGTGTTTCGCGGAGCCAACGCTATCAGTCTCGATGCAAAGGGCCGTCTCGCCATGCCGAGCCGGTACCGTGACGAGCTGGTTTCGCGCAGTTCCGGTCAGTTAATCGTCACGATTGATGCCGTTGATCCGTGTTTGTGTGTTTACCCCCTCGATGAGTGGGAAATTATTGAAACAAAACTGCGCGCACTGCCTTCGCTTCACGAAGCGAACCGCCGTCTGCAACGTTTATTGATTGGTAATGCCGTCGACCTCGAGCTCGATGGCAGTGGTCGTTTTCTGGTTCCGCCGCGTCTTCGTGAATATGCCAAGTTGGATAAGCGCGCGATGCTGGTAGGCCAACTCAACAAGTTCCAATTGTGGGACGAGGATGCCTGGGATGCGGTTGCTGCCGCTGACCTGGCTGCTATTCAAGAACCGGGCGCGATGCCTGACGAACTGCGTGAATTGATACTGTGACTATAGATAGCGGCTTTAACCACATCACCGTACTGCTTGACGAAGCCGTCGAGGCTCTCGCCGTACGTCCTGATGGCTGCTATCTGGACGGCACGTTCGGACGCGGCGGACACAGCCGGTTGATCCTCAGTCGGCTCGGTCCCGATGGTCGGTTGCTCGGGTTCGACAAAGACCCTCAAGCGATTGCCACCGGGCAGACGCTAGCGGCCGAAGACGGCCGCTTTGTCGTTGTGCAGCGCAGCTTTGCCGAGCTGGGTGCGGAAGTTGCCGCGCGCGGCATGAACGGCAAGGTCAGCGGTGTGTTGCTGGATCTTGGCGTTTCTTCGCCACAGCTGGATGATCCGGAGCGCGGTTTCAGTTTCCTCAACGATGGTCCGCTGGACATGCGCATGGACCCGTCCCGCGGGATCAGCGCTGCCGAATTCGTCAACACCGCGCCCGTGGAAGAAATCGCCCGGGTGTTCAAGGAATACGGCGAAGAGCGTTTTTCCGGGCGCATGGCCCGTGCCGTGGCCGAACGTCGCGATATCAAGCCGTTCGAACGCACCGCCGATCTGGCTGAAGTCCTGAAGGTCGCGAATCCGGCCTGGGAAAAGGGCAAGAACCCGGCAACCCGTGCATTCCAGGGCCTGCGCATTCACGTCAACAACGAGTTGGGCGATCTGGAAGCCGGCCTCGAAGCGGCGCTGGAGAGCCTCGAAGTGGGCGGTCGCCTGGTGGTCATCAGCTTCCATTCGCTGGAAGATCGCATCGTCAAGCTGTTCATGCGCAAGCTGGTCAAAGGCGAAGCCGACAACCTGCCACGCAACCTGCCGGTTCGGCACGTCGCTTTCGAACCGAAAATCAAAATCCACGGCAAAGCGCAGACGGCCTCCGACGCCGAGCTCAAGGCCAACCCACGTTCCCGTAGTGCTGTCATGCGTGTGGCGGAGAAGCTGCGGTGAGCAAGCTTTTCGCCAAGCCACTGCCCGGCGGAAGCTTTTTCATGCTGCTGTTGTTCGTTGGCGTGCTCGTGTCGGCCATTGGCGTGTCCTACAGCGCACACTGGAACCGCCAGTTGCTGAACGCGCTGTACAACGAGTTGAGCGTGCGCGACAAGGCGCAGGCCGAATGGGGTCGCCTGATTCTTGAGCAAAGCACCTGGACCGCCCATAGCCGTATCGAAGTGCTGGCCACCGAACAGCTGAAAATGCGCATTCCCGGCGCCGCCGAAGTGCAGATGGTGGCGCCATGATGAAACTCGAAGGCGCTCTTTTTCCATGGCGCTTCCGCCTGGTGCTGGGCCTGCTTGGCGTCATGGTGGCAGCGATCGCCTGGCGCATCATTGATCTGCAAGTGGTCGACCGTGCCTTCCTTAAAGGCCAGGGCGATGCGCGCAGCGTTCGGCATATTCCGATTCCGGCGCACCGTGGTCTGATCACCGACCGTAATGGCGAGCCTTTGGCCGTCAGTACCCCGGTCACCACCCTGTGGGCCAATGCCAAGGAAATGCAACTGGCCAAGGAAAAGTGGCCCGCACTGGCTGCCGCGCTGGGACAAGACCCAAAAGCCCTGGCCGAGCGCCTTGAGGCACAAGCCAACAAGGAATTCATTTATCTGGTGCGCGGGCTGACGCCTGAACAAGGTCAGGCCGTACTCGACCTGAAAGTGCCGGGTGTCTACGGGATCGAAGAGTTCCGCCGTTTCTACCCGGCCGGTGAGGTCACGGCCCATATGGTCGGCTTTACCGACATCGATGACCACGGCCGAGAAGGCGTCGAGCTGGCCTACGATGAATGGCTGGCCGGGGTCCCCGGCAAACGACAAGTGATCAAGGACCGGCGCGGCCGGTTGATCAAGGATGTCCAGGTCACCAAAAACGCCAAGGCCGGAAAGCCCTTGGCGTTGTCCATTGACCTGCGCCTGCAGTATCTGGCCAACCGCGAATTGCGCAATGCGATCATCGAGAACGGCGCCAAGGCTGGCAGTCTGGTAATCATGGATGTGAAGACCGGTGAAATCCTCGCCATGGTCAACCAGCCGACCTACAACCCGAACAACCGTCGCAACCTGCAACCGGCGATGATGCGTAACCGAGCGATGATCGACGTGTTCGAGCCGGGTTCGACCATGAAGGCGATCTCCATGAGCGCCGCCATCGAAACCGGGCGCTGGAAACCGAGCGACACGGTCGAGGTATATCCGGGCTCGTTGCAGATCGGCAAGTACACCATCAAGGACGTATCCAAGAGTGAAGGTCCGGTGCTCGACCTGGCCGGCATCCTGATCAATTCCAGTAACGTCGGCATGAGCAAGATCGCGTTCGATATCGGTGGCGAAACGATTTTCCGGCTCGCACAGAAACTCGGTCTTGGCCAGGATACTGGCCTGGGCTTCCCGGGCGAGCGTGTCGGCAACCTGCCGAACTACCGCGAATGGCGCAAGGCTGAAACCGCCACCCTGTCCTATGGCTACGGTGTTTCGGTGACGGCGATCCAGCTGGTTCACGCCTTCTCGGCGCTGGCCAACAACGGTCGCCTGGCGCCACTGACACTGATCAAAACCGACAAAGCTCCGCAGACCACCCAGGTGCTGCCGGAAGCGGTCGCGAAAACCATGCAAGGCATGCTGCAGCAAGTGATCGAAGCGCCGCGCGGCGTATTCCGTGCGCAGGTGCCGGCCTATCACGTGGGCGGCAAGTCGGGTACCGCGCGTAAAACCTCGGTCGGTACCAAAGGCTACGCCGAGAACTCCTACCGCTCGCTGTTCGCCGGTTTCGGCCCGATGAGCGATCCGCGTTACGCCATCGTGGTGGTTATCGACGAACCAACCAAGGCCGGTTACTTCGGTGGCCTGGTCTCTGCGCCGGTGTTCAGCCGCGTGATGTCCGGCACCCTGCGTCTGATGAACATCACCCCGGACAACCTGCCACCTACCCAACAAGCGAACGCAACGCCGGTCGTTCCACCGAAAGCCAATGGAGGGCGCGGCTGATGTCCATGAGCCTGAACAAGATTTTCCCCCACGCCGGCCACGATCTGTTGATCCGTGAATTGGCGCTGGACAGTCGCAACGTACGCGCCGGTGACTTGTTCCTCGCGGTGCCGGGCGGCAGATTCGATGGCCGTGCGCACATCGGCGATGCGCTTGCGCGCGGCGCATCGGCCGTGGCTTATGAAGTGGAAGGCGCCACGGTGCTGCCGATCACTGATGTGCCGTTGATTCCGGTCAAGGGGCTGGCGGCGCAGCTGTCGGATATCGCCGGGCGCTTTTATGGCGAGCCGAGCCATCACCTTAAACTGGTGGGTGTGACCGGCACCAACGGCAAGACCAGCGTGACCCAGCTGGTGGCCCAGGCGCTGGATCTGCTGGGCCAGCATTGCGGCATTGTCGGCACCCTCGGCAGCGGTTTTCATGGCGCGCTGGAAAGCGGCCTGCACACCACGCCCAACCCGATTGCGGTGCAAGCGACCTTGGGCGACCTGAAAAAGGCCGGGGCCAAGGCGGTTGCCATGGAAGTCTCATCCCATGGTCTGGACCAGGGCCGGGTCACCGCGCTGGCATTCGATGTGGCCGTGATGACCAACCTGTCCCGCGACCACCTGGACTACCACGGCTCCATGCAGGCCTATGGCGAAGCCAAGGCCAGGCTGTTTGCCTGGAACGACCTGAAATGCCGGGTGATCAACCTCGACGACGAGTTTGGCCGGCAACTGGCCGCCGACAAACGCGAATCGCGGCTGATCACCTACAGCCTGCTCGACAGCAGCGCTTACCTCTATTGCCGCCAGGCACAATTCGACGACGAAGGCGTGCGCGCCACGCTGGTCACGCCCCAGGGCGAACACCACCTGCGCAGCACGTTGCTGGGTCGTTTCAACCTGAGCAATGTCTTGGCGGCGATTGGTGCCTTGCTCGGTCTGGATTACGCCCTGGATGAAATTCTCAAGGTGCTGCCGAAGCTCGAAGGCCCGGCCGGACGCATGCAGCGCCTGGGTGGCGGTACCCAGCCGTTGGTGGTGGTCGATTACGCCCACACCCCGGATGCCCTGGAAAAAGTCCTGACGGCCCTGCGCCCTCACGTCAAAGGCCGGCTGCTGTGCCTGTTCGGCTGTGGCGGCGACCGCGATCGCGGCAAGCGTCCGCTGATGGCCGAAGTGGTCGAGCGTCTGGCCGATGGCGTACTGGTCACCGACGACAACCCGCGCACCGAAGACCCGTCGGTGATTTTCGACGACATCCGTGCCGGCTTCACCGCTGTGGATAAAGTGACCTTCGTTGCCGGTCGTGGCCAGGCGATTGCCCAGTTGATCGCCGGTGCGTCGGCGGATGACGTGATTGTCCTGGCCGGTAAAGGTCATGAGGACTATCAGGAAATCAATGGCGAGCGCCATGCCTTTTCCGATCTGGTCGAGGCCGATCATGCCTTGACCGCGTGGGAGGTGGCCCATGCTTAAGGCCTTGAAACTGAGTGAATTGACTGGCGCACTGAACGGGCGGTTGATCGCCGCTGATGCGAGCTTCGACGGCGTCAGCATCGACAGCCGTGCAATCAAGCCGGGCCAGCTGTTCATTGCCTTGGCCGGTCCGCGCTTTGATGGCCATGACTACCTCAATGAAGTCGCGGCCAAAGGCGCCGTGGCAGCCCTGGTCGAGCGCGAAGTCGCCGACAGCACGCTGCCGCAATTGCTGGTGAGCGATACCCGTCAGGCGTTGGGGCAACTGGGCGCGCTGAATCGCGCGGCGTTCACCCAGCCAGTCGCTGCCATCACCGGCTCCAGCGGCAAGACCACGGTCAAGGAAATGCTCGCGAGCATCCTGCGCACTCGCGGGCCGGTGTTGGCCACCCGTGGCAACCTGAACAACGATCTTGGCGCGCCTTTGACCCTGCTCGAACTGGCACCGGAACACACTGCCGCCGTGATCGAGCTCGGTGCTTCGCGCCTGGGTGAAATTGCCTACACTGTTGGCCTGACCAAGCCCCATGTGGCCATTCTGAATAATGCCGGGACCGCCCATGTCGGCGAGTTTGGCGGGCCGGAAAAAATCGTCGAGGCCAAGGGCGAGATCATTGATGGGCTGGCGGCCGATGGCGTCGCCGTTCTCAATCTGGACGACAAGGCTTTTGGCATCTGGAAGACCCGAGCTGGCGAGCGCAAGGTGCTGACATTCGCCCTGAGTAATGTCAGTGCTGATTTCTACGCCAGTGATCTGGACCGCGACGCTCGCGGTTGCCCTGCATTCAACCTGCACACGCCTGAAGGTGTGGAGCGCGTTCAATTGAACCTGCTCGGCACCCATAACGTCGCCAATGCCATGGCCGCCGCAGCTGCCGCCCATGCCCTGGGTGTGTCGCTGTTTGGCATCGCCACCGGCCTCGGTGCGGTGCAACCGGTCAAGGGTCGCACGGTCGCGCAACTGGCCAGCAACGGCATGCGCGTGATCGATGACACTTATAACGCGAACCCCACCTCCATGTGCGCTGCCGTTGATATACTGGCCGGCTTTTCCGGTCGCACCGTTCTGGTGCTCGGGGATATCGGCGAGCTGGGCGATTGGGCGGAGCAGGGGCACCGCGACGTGGGCGAATACGCCCGTGGCAAGGTTTCTGCGTTGTACGCCGTTGGGCCAATGATGATTCACGCCGTCAACGCCTTCGGATCCCAAGCCTTTCACTTCAGCACGCAGGCTGAACTGATCAAGGCCCTGGGGGCCGAGCAAGACACAAACACCACCATTTTGATCAAGGGTTCGCGCAGCGCTGCGATGGAAAACATCGTTGCCGCTTTGTGCGGTGCCAGTCTGGAGAAACATTAATGCTGCTGCTGCTAGCGGAGTATCTGCAACAGTTCTACAAAGGCTTCGCGGTCTTCCAGTACCTGACCCTGCGCGGGATTCTCGGTGTACTGACCGCGTTGGTTTTGTCGCTGTGCTATGGCCCGTGGATGATCCGCACCCTGCAGAACCGTCAGATCGGCCAGTCCGTTCGCAACGACGGCCCGCAATCGCACCTGTCCAAGTCCGGCACCCCGACCATGGGCGGCGCGCTGATTCTGTCCTCCATCGGCGTCAGCACCCTGTTGTGGGCTGACCTGACCAACCGTTATGTCTGGGTCGTCCTGTTGGTGACCCTGTTGTTCGGTGCCATCGGCTGGGTCGACGACTACCGCAAGGTGATCGAGAAGAACTCCCGTGGCTTGCCGAGCCGCTGGAAATACTTCTGGCAGTCGGTGTTCGGCCTGGGTGCGGCGATCTTCCTCTATATGACTGCCGCCACCCCGGTGGAAACCACGCTGATCCTGCCGATGCTCAAGGATTACAGCATTCCGTTGGGCGCAGGTTTCATCGTCCTGACCTATTTCGTGATCGTAGGCTCGAGCAACGCGGTCAACCTGACCGACGGCCTCGACGGCCTGGCAATCATGCCGACCGTGATGGTCGGCGGTGGCCTGGGGATCTTCTGCTACCTGTCGGGTAACGTGAAATTCGCCGAATACCTGCTGATCCCTTATGTACCGGGCGCGGGTGAGCTGATCGTGTTCTGCGGTGCGTTGATCGGCGCTGGCCTGGGGTTCCTGTGGTTCAACACCTACCCGGCACAAGTCTTCATGGGTGACGTCGGCGCGCTGGCGCTGGGCGCGGCCCTGGGCACCATCGCGGTGATCGTCCGCCAGGAAATCGTCCTGTTCATCATGGGCGGCGTGTTCGTGATGGAAACCCTGTCAGTCGTCATTCAGGTTGCTTCCTTTAAGCTGACCGGTCGCCGTGTGTTCCGCATGGCACCGATTCACCACCACTTTGAACTCAAGGGCTGGCCCGAGCCACGCGTGATTGTCCGTTTCTGGATCATCACCGTGATTCTCGTGCTGATCGGCCTTGCCACCCTGAAACTGAGGTAGAAACCCGTGTCCCTGATCGCGTCTGACCACTTCCGCATCGTTGTCGGCCTCGGCAAGAGCGGCATGTCCCTGGTTCGCTTCCTGGCGAACCGGGGCGTGGCGTTTGCGGTGGCCGATACGCGGGAAAACCCACCGGAACTGGCCACGCTCAAGCGTGACTACCCGCAGGTGGAAGTGCGTTGCGGCGAGCTGGACGTCGAGTTCCTGTGCCGCGCCGACGAGCTCTACGTGAGCCCCGGCCTGGCGCTGGCGACCCCGGCCCTGCAGGCCGCCGCTGCCCGTGGCGTGAAATTGTCCGGCGACATCGAGCTGTTCGCGCGTAACGCGAAGGCGCCGATCGTGGCCATCAGCGGTTCCAACGCGAAGAGCACCGTGACCACCCTGGTCGGCGAGATGGCCGCGGCGGCGGGCAAGCGAGTGGCCGTCGGCGGCAACCTGGGTACGCCGGCACTGGACTTGCTGGGCGATGACGTCGAGCTTTACGTGATGGAGCTGTCGAGTTTCCAACTGGAAACCACCGACCAGCTCAACGCCGAAGTGGCGACCGTGCTCAACATCAGCGAAGACCACATGGACCGTTACAGCGGTCTGCCGGCCTATCACCTGGCCAAGCACCGGATCTTCCGTGGTGCCAGACAGTTCGTGGTCAATCGTCAGGATGCCCTGAGCCGTCCGTTGATGGGCGAGGGCCAGCCGTGCTGGACCTTCGGCCTGAGCAAACCGGATTTCAAAGCCTTCGGTATCCGTGAAGAAGACGGCGAGAAATACCTGGCCTTCGAATTCCAGAACCTGATGCCAGTGCGCGAATTGAAAGTTCGCGGTGCTCATAACCAGTCCAACGCCCTGGCGGCATTGGCGCTGGGTCACGCCGTTGGCTTGCCGTTCGACGCCATGCTTTCGGCCCTGCGCAATTTCGCCGGTCTTGAGCACCGCTGCCAGTGGGTTCGAGACCTGGATGGCGTGGGCTACTACAACGATTCCAAAGCCACCAACGTCGGTGCCGCGCTGGCGGCCATCGAAGGCCTGGGTGCGGACATCGATGGCAAAATCGTGCTGATCGCCGGTGGCGACGGCAAGGGTGCCGAATTCAAGGACCTGCGCGATCCGGTGGCGGCCAACTGCCGCGCCGTGATCCTCATGGGGCGCGACAGCGACAAGATCGGCCAGGCCATTGGCGATGCCGTACCACTGATTCGTGCAGCTTCCCTGGTCGAAGCCGTCGAGCAATGCCGCGCCGCCGCGCAACCGGGCGACGTGGTGCTGCTATCGCCAGCCTGCGCCAGTTTCGACATGTTCAAGAATTACGAAGACCGTGGTCACCAGTTCGTCCAGGCCGTGGAGGAACTGACATGAGTCTTCGAGGCATCATCAAGCCGTACCCATCGCCGCTCATCACCGGGCGCGGTATCGACCTCGACTTCCCGATGCTCGTCGGTTGCCTGACGCTGCTGGGTCTTGGGCTGGTCATGATTGCATCGGCCTCCACCGAAGTGGCGGCGGTCCAGTCGGGCAGCGCCCTGTATTACATGATTCGCCACCTTATCTACGTGGTGCTGGGCCTGGGTGCCTGCATCGTCACCATGATGATCCCGATCGCCACCTGGCAGCGCCTGGGTTGGTTGATGCTGCTGGGTGCCTTCGGCTTGCTGGTGATGGTGATCATTCCGGGGATCGGCCGTGAGGTGAACGGTTCGATGCGCTGGATCGGCTTCAGTTTTTTCAACGTCCAGCCTTCCGAGATCGCCAAGGTGTTCGTGGTGATCTACCTCGCCGGTTATCTGGTGCGTCGCCAGAAAGAAGTGCGTGAAAGCTGGATGGGGTTCTTCAAGCCATTCATCGTGCTGCTGCCGATGGCGGGCCTGTTGCTGATGGAGCCGGACTTCGGTGCCACCGTGGTGATGATGGGCGCGGCGGCGGCGATGCTGTTCCTCGGCGGGGTCGGGCTGTTCCGGTTTTCCCTGATGGTGGTCCTGGCGGTCGGGGCGGTGGTGTTGTTGATCCAGATGCAGCCGTATCGGATGGCGCGTCTGACCAACTTCGCTGACCCGTGGGCCGACCAGTTCGGCGCCGGCTATCAGTTGTCCCAGGCATTGATCGCTTTCGGTCGCGGCGAATGGCTGGGCGTCGGCCTGGGCAACAGCGTGCAGAAACAGTTCTACCTGCCCGAAGCCCACACCGACTTCGTGTTCTCGGTCCTGGCCGAAGAGCTGGGTGCCGTGGGTTCGCTGTGCACCGTGGCGCTGTTCGTCTTCGTCTGTATCCGCGGCATGTACATCGGCTTGTGGGCCGAGAAGGCCAAGCAGTTCTTCGCCGCCTATGTCGCCTACGGTTTGTCTTTCCTGTGGATCGGTCAGTTCCTGATCAACATCGGCGTGAACGTCGGCCTGCTGCCGACCAAGGGCCTGACGCTGCCGTTCCTCAGCTATGGCGGCAGTTCGTTGGTGATCTGCTGTGCCTGCCTGGGCTTGTTGCTGCGCATCGAGTGGGAGAGTCGAACCCACCTGGGCAGCGAAGAGATGGAATTCCATGAGAGCGACTTCGCCGAGGAGCCGAACCATGGGCGCTAACGTATTGATCATGGCCGGCGGCACCGGGGGCCACGTGTTCCCGGCGCTGGCCTGTGCCCGCGAATTCCAGTCCCGTGGCTACACCGTGCACTGGCTGGGCACGCCGCGCGGCATAGAAAACGAGCTGGTCCCGGCGGCCGGCATCGAACTGCATCGGATCAATGCCAGCGGGTTGCGTGGCAAGGGCAAGCTGTCCCTGCTCAAGGCGCCATTCATGTTGCTCAAATCGGTCTGGCAGGCGCGGGCGATCATTCGTCGCCTACGGCCGGCTTGCGTGGTGGGCTTTGGTGGTTTTGTGACGGGTCCTGGCGGTGTTGCAGCCAAACTGGCCGGTGTGCCGGTAATCGTTCACGAACAGAACGCCGTGGCCGGTACCGCCAATCGGTTGCTGGTGCCGTTGGCCACCCGGGTCTGTGAAGCGTTCCCCGACACCTTTACCCTGTCGAGCAGCCGCCGGACCACCGGTAACCCGGTGCGCACCGAGCTGTTCCTCGAAACTCCGCGACCAGCCCTGGCCGGTCGCAAGGCGCGTTTGCTGATCCTGGGCGGAAGCCTGGGCGCAGAACCGTTGAACAAGCTGCTGCCTGAAGCCCTGTCGCAAGTCGCCGTCGACCTGCGCCCGGACGTGTTCCATCAGGCCGGCAAAAACCATGATGAAGTGACTGCGCAGCGCTACCGCGCGGCTGGCGTCGAGGCGCAAGTGCAGCCGTTCATCAAAGACATGGCCCAAGCCTATGGTTGGGCCGACCTGGTGGTATGTCGCGCAGGTGCGCTGACCATCAGTGAACTGGCTGCCGCCGGTCTGCCCTCGATGCTGGTGCCGTTGCCCCACGCGATCGACGATCACCAGACCCGCAACGCCGATTATTTGGCCCGTGAAGGCGCAGCCTTCCTGATGCCGCAAAGAACGACCGGTGCAGCGGATCTTGCCGCGCGCCTGACAGAGGTCCTGATGCAACCACAACGACTCAACGACATGGCCACTGCGGCCCGCCGCCTGGCCAAACCCGATGCCACCCGTAACGTGGTCGATACCTGCCTGGAGGTGGCCCATGGTTGAGAATCAGAAAGCCATGCCGCAACCGGAAATGCGCCGCATCCGTCGCATCCACTTCGTCGGGATCGGCGGCGTGGGCATGTGCGGGATTGCCGAGGTGTTGTTGAACCTGGGCTACGAAGTGTCCGGTTCGGACCTGAAGGCTTCGCCGGTTACCGAGCGCCTGGAATCTTTCGGCGCGCAGATTTTCATCGGTCATCGCGCCGAGAACGCTGCCGCCGCCGACGTGCTGGTGGTGTCCAGTGCCGTGAACACCTCCAACCCGGAAGTCGCCACCGCGCTGGAACGGCGTATCCCGGTGGTACCACGGGCAGAAATGCTGGCCGAGCTGATGCGTTATCGCCACGGCATCGCCGTTGCCGGTACCCACGGCAAAACCACCACCACCAGCCTGATCGCCTCGGTGTTCGCCGCCGGTGGCCTGGACCCGACGTTCGTCATCGGTGGTCGCCTGAATGCCGCGGGCACCAATGCCCAGCTTGGCACCAGCCGCTACCTGATCGCCGAAGCCGACGAAAGCGACGCCAGCTTCCTGCATTTGCAGCCGCTGGTGGCCGTGGTCACCAACATCGATGCCGACCACATGGCGACCTACGACGGCGACTTCAACAAACTGAAGAAAACCTTCGTCGAGTTCCTCCACAACCTGCCTTTCTATGGCCTGGCGGTGGTGTGCCTGGACGATCCGGTGGTGCGTGAAATCCTTCCGCAGGTCAAGCGTCCGACCGTCACCTACGGCTTCGGCGAAGACTGCGACGTGCGCGCCATCAATGTGCGCCAGCAAGGCATGCAGACGTTCTTCACCGTGTTGCGCCCAGACCGCGAGCCCCTGGATGTGTCGGTGAACATGCCGGGCAACCACAACGTATTGAACGCCCTGGCAACCATCTGCATCGCCACCGACGAGGGCGTCAGCGATGAAGCTATCGTCCAGGGCCTGTCCGGGTTCCAGGGTGTTGGCCGACGCTTCCAGGTCTACGGCGAACTGCCGGTGGACGGTGGCCAGGTGATGCTGGTGGACGACTACGGTCACCACCCGACCGAAGTCGCCGCAGTGATCAAGGCCGTGCGCGGTGGCTGGCCGGAGCGTCGCCTGGTGATGGTCTACCAGCCGCACCGTTACAGCCGTACCCGCGACCTGTACGACGACTTCGTCAATGTACTGGCCGACGCCAATGTCCTGCTGCTGATGGAAGTCTATCCGGCCGGTGAAGAACCGATTCCCGGTGCCGACAGCCGCAAGCTGTGCAACAGCATTCGCCAGCGCGGCCAGCTCGACCCGATCTACATCGAGCGTGGTGTCGACCTCGCGCCGCTGGTCAAGCCGCTGTTGCGTGCCGGCGACATCCTGCTGTGCCAGGGTGCCGGTGATATCGGCGGTCTCGCACCGAAACTGTTGAAAAGTGAGTTGTTCGCCGGTGCCGTTGTCGCGCCGGTCGAGGGGAAGTTGAAATGAATGCTGCCTACGCCAACCTCGCCAGCACCGTCGCACCGAAAGATTTTGGTCGCGTCGCCGTGCTGTTCGGCGGCAAGAGTGCCGAACGCGAAGTGTCGCTGAAGTCGGGCAACGCCGTTCTCGATGCGCTGCAAAGTGCAGGCGTGGACGCGTTCGGCCTCGACGTCGGCGATGACCTGCTGCAGCGTCTGCTGAACGAAAAGATCGACCGCGCCTTCATCATCCTCCACGGCCGTGGCGGTGAAGACGGCAGCATGCAGGGCCTGCTCGAGTGCCTGGGGATTCCCTACACCGGCAGCGGCATCCTCGCCTCGGCGCTGGCCATGGACAAGCTGCGCACCAAGCAGGTCTGGCACAGCCTGGGGATTCCGACGCCACGTCACGCGGTGCTGAGCAGCGAAGCCGATTGTATTTCGGCGGCGACGGAACTGGGCTTCCCTTTGATCGTCAAACCGGCCCATGAAGGTTCAAGTATCGGGATGGCCAAAGTGAGTTCCGCGTCTGAATTGATCGACGCCTGGAAAGCGGCCAGTACCTACGATTCGCAAGTGTTGGTCGAGCAATGGATTCAAGGTCCGGAGTTCACCATCGCCACCCTGCGTGACCAGGTGTTGCCGCCAATCGCCCTGGGCACGACGCACAGTTTCTACGACTACGACGCCAAGTACATCGCCAACGATACCCAGTACCGCATTCCGTGCGGCCTGGACAGCGCCAGGGAAAAGGAACTCATGGACCTCACGGCGAAAGCCTGTGAAGCCTTGGGGATCGCCGGTTGGGGCAGGGCGGACGTGATGCAGGACGCCGAGGGGCAGTTCTGGTTCCTGGAAGTCAATACGGCACCGGGCATGACCGATCACAGCCTGGTGCCGATGGCGGCCCGTGCTGCCGGTCTGGATTTCCAGCAGCTGGTTCTGGCCATTCTGGCCGAGAGCTTCGGCAAGCAAGAGCCGCGAGGTTAAGACCATGCAAGGCGCACAGCTACGTCATCAGCCTACCGCACCGACCGGCCGCAAGCCGGTACCGCGGGGTGCCAGCCGAATGGTGGCCAAAGAGCCGATGTCCGCGCGCCTGCCGAAAGCCAACTTCGGTGTTCTCAAGGCCCTGTTCTGGCCAGTGCTGCTGGTCGCGTTGGGATTCGGTACTTATGAAGGCGCGCAGCGGTTGCTGCCTTATGCGGACCGGCCGATCACCAAGATCAACGTGCAGGGCGACCTGAGCTACATCAGCCAGCAAGCGGTGCAGCAGCGAATCGCCCCGTTCGTGGCGTCGAGCTTCTTCACCATCGACCTGGCGAGCATGCGTACCGAGCTTGAAACGATGCCATGGATTGCCCACGCCGAAGTGCGCAGGGTATGGCCGGACCAAGTGGTGATTCGCCTGGAGGAACAGCTGCCGGTGGCCCGTTGGGGCGACGAATCGCTGCTGAACAACCAGGGGCAGGCGTTCACCCCGCGCGAGCTGGCCAACTATGAACACTTGCCGCAGTTGTTTGGTCCGCAGCGGGCCCAACAGCAGGTGATGCAGCAATATCAGGTACTGAGTCAGTTGCTCAGGCCATTGGGCTTCTCGATTGCGCGCCTGGAGCTGCGTGAACGAGGCAGCTGGTTCCTGACGACCGGCCCTGGCAGTGCCGGGCCCGGGATCGAACTGCTGCTGGGACGCGGCAACCTGGTGGAAAAGATGCGCCGTTTCATTGCCATCTATGACAAGACGCTCAAAGAGCAGATTACGAACATTGCGCGCATCGATCTGCGCTACGCCAACGGCCTCGCTGTTGGCTGGCGGGAACCTGTAGCGCCGACGGCAGCCGTACCCGCTGTCGCGAAGAATTAAGAGAGGCAGGACCCCATGGCAAACGTGCAAAGCGGCAAAATGATCGTCGGTCTCGATATCGGCACCTCCAAGGTGGTGGCGCTGGTCGGCGAGGTCGCGGACGACGGCACGCTGGAAATCGTCGGGATCGGCACCCATCCGTCCCGTGGCCTGAAGAAAGGCGTGGTGGTGAACATCGAGTCCACTGTGCAGTCGATCCAGCGCGCCATCGAAGAAGCGCAGCTGATGGCTGGCTGCCGCATCCACTCGGCATTTGTCGGCGTGGCCGGCAACCATATCCGCAGCCTGAACTCCCACGGCATCGTGGCGATTCGTGATCGCGAAGTCAGTTCCGCCGACCTTGAGCGCGTACTTGACGCCGCCCAGGCCGTGGCGATCCCGGCTGACCAGCGGGTGCTGCACACCTTGCCGCAGGATTACGTGATCGATAACCAGGAAGGCGTCCGCGAGCCATTGGGCATGTCCGGCGTACGCCTGGAAGCCAAGGTCCACGTGGTCACCTGCGCCGTCAACGCCGCACAGAACATTGAAAAATGCGTGCGTCGCTGCGGCCTGGAAATCGACGACATCATTCTCGAGCAACTGGCATCCGCCTACTCGGTGCTGACCGATGACGAGAAAGAGCTGGGCGTGTGCCTGGTGGACATCGGTGGCGGCACTACCGACATCGCGATCTTCACCGAAGGCGCGATTCGCCACACCGCGGTGATCCCGATCGCGGGCGACCAGGTGACCAACGACATCGCCATGGCATTGCGCACCCCGACCCAGTACGCCGAAGAAATCAAGATTCGCTACGCCTGTGCCCTGGCCAAACTGGCGGGCGCCGGTGAAACCATCAAGGTCCCGAGCGTCGGCGACCGTCCGCCGCGCGAGCTGTCCCGCCAGGCCCTGGCCGAAGTGGTCGAGCCGCGTTACGACGAGCTGTTCACGCTGATCCAGGCCGAGCTGCGTCGCAGTGGCTACGAAGACCTGATCCCGGCCGGCATCGTGCTGACCGGCGGTACGGCGAAGATGGAAGGCGCCACGGAACTGGCCGAGGAAATCTTCCACATGCCAGTGCGCCTGGGCGTGCCCCACGGCGTCAAGGGCCTGGATGACGTGGTGCGCAACCCGATTTATTCCACGGGCGTTGGCCTGTTGATGTACGGCCTGCAGAAGCAATCCGACGGCATCTCGTTCTCGGGTATCGGCAGCCGCGACAGCTTCAGCAACGAAGAACCCAAAGGTGCCTTGCTCGATCGCATCAAGAGCTGGGTACAGGGCAATTTCTAAGATTTACCGCAACACCGTTACACCGTTGTAGATACAGGCAGTAGGCGAAAAAACTAGAGAACGTAAAGGAGAGGGAAAATGTTCGAACTCGTAGACAACATCCCCGCAAGCCCGGTTATTAAAGTTATCGGTGTCGGCGGTGGCGGCGGCAATGCCGTGAATCACATGGTCAAGAGCAACATTGAAGGCGTCGAGTTCATCTGCGCCAACACTGATGCCCAGGCGCTCAAGAGCATTGGCGCGCGGACCATCCTGCAATTGGGTACCGGCGTGACCAAAGGTCTGGGCGCTGGCGCCAACCCTGAAGTAGGTCGTCAGGCCGCTCTCGAAGATCGTGAGCGCATCGCCGAAGTCCTGCAGGGCACCAACATGGTGTTCATCACCACTGGCATGGGCGGTGGTACCGGTACCGGTGCTGCGCCGATCATTGCCGAAGTGGCCAAGGAAATGGGGATTCTCACCGTTGCGGTGGTGACCCGCCCGTTCCCGTTCGAAGGTCGCAAGCGCATGCAGATCGCCGATGAAGGCATCCGCCTGCTGTCGGAAAGCGTCGACTCGTTGATCACCATTCCCAACGAGAAGCTGCTGACCATCCTCGGTAAGGACGCCAGCCTGCTGTCGGCTTTTGCCAAGGCTGACGATGTACTGGCCGGTGCCGTTCGCGGTATCTCCGACATCATCAAGCGCCCGGGCATGATCAACGTCGACTTTGCCGACGTACGTACCGTGATGAGCGAAATGGGCATGGCGATGATGGGCACTGGCTGCGCCAGCGGTCCTAACCGTGCACGCGAAGCCACCGAAGCGGCCATTCGCAACCCGTTGCTCGAAGACGTGAACCTGCAAGGTGCACGCGGCATCCTGGTGAACATCACCGCCGGTCCTGACCTGTCCCTGGGTGAGTACT
Source organism: Pseudomonas sp. NPDC087336 (assembly GCF_044744285.1). Lineage (NCBI taxonomy): Bacteria > Pseudomonadati > Pseudomonadota > Gammaproteobacteria > Pseudomonadales > Pseudomonadaceae > Pseudomonas > Pseudomonas sp. NPDC087336. The sequence continues at coordinate 26,415 of NZ_JBIUYA010000035.1, forward strand.
CCGACGTGGGTAGCATCATCGAAGCCTTCGCTTCCGAGCACGCCATGGTCAAGGTCGGTACCGTTATCGATCCGGACATGCGCGATGAGCTGCACGTGACTGTCGTTGCGACCGGTTTGGGCGCTAAAATCGAGAAGCCGGTGAAGATCATCGACAATACCGTGCACACGTCGATGGCTTCCCAGCCGCAACAACAAGCCCCTGTTCGTCAGGAAGCTCCAGCGGTGAACTACCGTGACCTGGACCGTCCGACCGTCATGCGCAACCAGGCCCAGGCCGGTGCTGCGACTGCCGCGAAGATGAATCCACAAGATGATCTGGACTACCTGGACATCCCGGCATTCCTGCGTCGTCAGGCCGATTGATGAAATGTATCAGGGCTATGAAGGTGATTGGTGTTCAGCAAAGGCGTGGTCTGCTATCATCGCCAGCCTTTGTTGATACCAGTTCGCAATTTGCGCTGAAGCGGCCCAAGCCATGATTAAACAACGCACACTGAAAAATATTATCCGTGCCACAGGTGTAGGTCTGCACTCCGGGGAGAAGGTATACCTGACCCTCAAGCCTGCGCCGATCGACACCGGCATTGTGTTTTGTCGTGCCGACCTCGATCCTGTGGTGCAGATCCCTGCACGCGCAGAAAACGTTGGCGAAACCACCATGTCGACCACGCTGGTCAACGGTGACGTCAAAGTGGATACGGTGGAGCACTTGCTCTCGGCCATGGCTGGCCTGGGCATCGATAACGCCTACGTCGAGCTCTCCGCGTCCGAAGTACCGATCATGGATGGCAGCGCTGGACCTTTCGTATTCCTGATTCAGTCGGCCGGCCTGGAAGAACAGGACGCCGCCAAGAAGTTCATTCGCATCCTGCGCGAAGTGACTGTGGAAGACGGCGACAAGCGCGCCACTTTCGTCCCTTTCGAAGGTTTCAAGGTGAGCTTCGAGATCGATTTCGATCACCCGGTTTTCCGTGACCGCACACAAAGTGCAAGCGTGGATTTTTCCAGCACTTCGTTCGTAAAAGAAGTCAGCCGCGCCCGTACCTTTGGTTTCATGAGTGACATCGAGTACCTGCGCAAGCACAACCTCGCACTCGGCGGCAGCGTTGAAAACGCTATTGTGGTCGACGCCGATGGTGTACTGAACGAAGACGGCCTTCGCTACGAAGACGAATTCGTGAAGCACAAGATCCTCGATGCAATTGGTGACCTCTACCTGCTGGGCAATAGCCTGATTGGTGAGTTCAAGGGCTTCAAGTCCGGCCACGCACTGAACAACCAGCTGCTGCGCAAGTTGATTGAGCAGACAGATGCCTGGGAAGTCGTGACGTTCGAAGACGCCAGCACCGCACCGATCTCTTACATGCGTCCTGTTGCGGCCGTGTAAGTAAAAAACCTCTCTAGTTTTTTAAAGGCTGCCTTCGGGCGGCCTTTTTTTATGGCGCGGATGTTCATAGCCAACCGCTACAGCGCTACCACCCGGTTACGTCCAGTCTCCTTGGCTTGATACAACGCCTTGTCCGCGGCAAACATCAGCACCTCCAGGCTGATGTCGGCGCAGGCATTCCAGGTACTGATGCCAATGCTAACGGTAATCGGCGAGTCGGCTCCGTCGATCGGCGGTAACTGCTCGACCGCTTCTCGAATACGCTCGGCGATCTGTTGTGCGCCCGCCATATCGGTTTCCGCCAGAACCACCGAAAACTCCTCGCCACCGTAGCGCGCGACCAGATCGGCAGGTCGCCGTACGTGGGTGCGCAACACATTGGCCACCGCGCGCAAGGCCTCGTCACCGGCTTGATGGCCATGGCGGTCGTTGAAGGCCTTGAAGTGATCGGCGTCGATCATCAGCAGCGACAATGGCTTGCCGGATCGCTGGGCGCGAAACCACTCGTGACGCAACGTCTGGTCCAGCGTGCGGCGGTTCGCCAGGCCGGTCAAGGCGTCGGTGGCGGCCAGTTGCGCCAGTTCCAGCTCGGCATGGTGGCGCAGGCGCAATTCGCGGCAGAGCAACCAGGTCAACCACAGCAGGCACGCACACAGGGCTACCGTGGCCACGCTGACCCCTATCGCCGTGCGTTGCCACGAAGCAAACACTTCGGCGCCCGACAGCGCTACGATGACAATCAGCGGCAGATTGCCGACCTGGGAAAAGGTGTAGAGCCGCGAATCCTGGTAGCGAGCCGAGACACTGCTGAAGCTGCCGTTGCCTTCTTTGACGATGCGCTGGAAATTGGGGCGGTTGCTGAAGTCCGATCCGGTCAAGTCTTCGCCCAGGCGGGGCACCTGGGCCAGCAGGATTCCATCCTTGTTGATCAGGCTGATCGAGCTGTCAGGACCGATGTTCAAGCTGTTGAAAAGTTGCTCGAAGTAGCTCAGGCGCATGGCCGCTTCGGCGACCCCAAGAAATTCGCCTTGGCCGCCACTGATCCGGCGACTGAAGCTGATGCGCCATTCGTTGTTTGCCAGACGGGAGCGAAAAGGGCGGCTGATGAACATGCTCGGGTCGCTGTTGTTCACATGGGACAGGAAGTACTCGCGGTCGGCAAAGTTGCCTGTCCTGGGTTCTCGCGAAGCCGAGTCGGCGATCACGTTGCCCTGCTGGTCGAGCAACAGGATGTCACCCTTGTACGGGGCCGCGGTGGCGCGATCGAACAAGGCCAGATGACGGACCTGCGGGGAAACGTGCAGGAGGTCTTCACGTCGTGAGGCCGCGATCAAGCCGAGCAAGGAGACGTCATAAAGCTCGACGTTACGCAGGACGTCGGCTTCGATCAATTGCACGATGTTGGCGGCAGAGCGGCTGGCTGACAGTTCGGCATTGGCGCGTTCACGCACCAGCAGGAACGCCACGATGCCGAGGATGGCAATCACCATCAACACGCTGCCGATAATCACCAGCCGCTCGGATCGCGTGGATCGGTCTGTTGGATAAGTTGTCGCGCTGCGCTCGCTCATGGTTCTGGCTTCTGCTGTCTAGGCGTCGGGAACATTCTTTTACAAGAATCGGGCAGCGTCCCGGACACCCGTCAGATCCACAGCATCCCTGCGCACTCCGGATAAAAAAAAGGCCAGCAAAACCTGCCGGCCTTTTGTTTACTGAAGCTTAGAAGACATTGAGCGGGTAGTCGAAAATCATCCGGTACTCGTCGGTGTCCTGGTCCAGTACGCCATACCCGTTGCCGCCGCGGTTAGTTGCCCATTGCAGTCGCAGCGCCAGGTTTTTCGCCTGGCCGGCCTGCACCACGTACCTGAGTTCGATGTCGCGCTCCCAGTGTCTGGCGTTTTTGCCGTCGGCGCTGTACCACGCGCTATACCCGGGGCTGTCTGGATCGACCTTGCTCAGGTCCAGCTTGCCTCGGGAGTAGGACAGCGCCGAGGTCAGTCCCGGCAGGCCGAGCCCGACAAAGTCATAGGCGTACTTGAGTTTCCACGAGCGTTCGTTCGGGCCGTTGAAGTCCGAGTATTGTTGGGAGTTGTCGAGCAAGACGCTGTCGCCCTGGCTGATGTAGTCGAACGGGGTGTTGCCGTTGACCCGCTGGTAAGCAGTGGTGACGCTGTGATTGCCGACGCCGACAGTGAAATGCAGGCTGTAGGTGTTGTTGTCGATGTGCCCCAGAAGCGCCTCGCCCGTGTCTTGGGTGTGATAGAAGTGCAGGCCCGGGTTGAGGCTGATCACCTCGTTGAGCGCATAGGTGTAATCGAGGTCGTAGTAGTACTGGTTCCAGATGTCCTTGAACTCGGCGGCATACAGGCTGCTGCTCAAGCCAGGTATACCGCTCCAGGCCACGCCCGCCCAGTTCAGATGCCGGCTCTCGTCACCCTCGGCCAGGGTGCCGTAGGAGGTACCGATGCGGGTATGGCCGCTCTGGTTATACGGTTTGGTGAAACTCGCTTGCCCACCTTCGATCAGCCAGCCGTCGAAACTGTGGTTGGTCAGGCTGACGCCGCGAAAGGTCTGCGGCAGCATGCGGGTTTCACCGCCGGCGATCACCGGGTTGGCGAGAAACTGGTCGCCGGCCTTCAATTCGGTATCGAAGGCACGCATTTTCAGGGTGCCGCCCGCCGTGGAGAACGAGCCCGGTGCTTTGCCGTTGCCATCGCTGACCGGCAGTATGCTCGAATTGTCCGTGCCGCCGCCACCGTCGAGCTTGAGCCCGAGCATGGCTTGGGCGTCGAAGCCGAACCCGACGCTGCCTTCGGTGTAGCCAGACTCGAAGATGCCCAGCAACCCTTGACCCCATTCAACGTTGTCGTCGGCCTGCTGCTGGCGATTGCGGTTCATGTAGTAGTTGCGTGCGTTGAGGGTGAGACTGGCGCCTTCGGCGAAACCCTGGACGGCTGAATCTTCGGCAGCCTGAGTGTTGGTGGCCATCGTTGCAGCGATTGCAACGAACAGCGCAGGTGTACTGAATGGGAAACGCACGTGGGGTAAAGCTCCTGGGTCAGCGGGGAACATCACTTTTCTTACAGTCGCAGGGGGGCTTGTTGACGCAGCGGGTTATAAAACCACAACGAAAAAAAGCCGCTGATGGCAGCGGCTTAGAAGACAACTTTTCAATGGGAAGAGCCGATGAAAAGTGTCGAGGGAAACTGGAGCAATTCGCGTAGATCAGCTGACTTTCTCAGCCTGCTTGGCCTGGACGCTCGACGCTTGTGGGGCTTGGGTGGCCTCCTGGGCTTTGGCGGTCATCTCGATCTGGTGCTCTTCGTACGCAGCGGCCCGGGCGGCATTGTGGGCGACAAAGGCCTGCGACTCTTCGGCCATGGCGAACGGAGACAGGAACAGAGAAGACAGAACGAAAGCGCTGGCAATACCCATACTGTTGGACATCTTTTAAACCTTCTTGCTTGGCAAGTGCTGTTTGGTGCGGGCAAAGATAAGGGGCTTGGGGGAAAGGAAAAAGAGCGGATTCATGAAAGGACTGTTACGCAAAGAGCAAAGATCGGTTGCCCGACACAACGCGCGGGAAAGGTTCTTTACTGTAGGAGCCAGGCTTGCCGGCGAAAGCGTCCGAAAGATAAGTGCAATATTCGAGGGACCCCTTCGCCGGCAAGCCTGGCTCCTACGGGGTCGATGTCGGGGTGAAGGTTATGATCAATTGCGGCCAGTCAGACAGGCAAATGCATGCCAAAGGTGTTCATGCCATGGTCGCTGCGCACGAACACATCCCCGCCATGCATCAGTGCGATCGCCTTGACGATGGCCAGGCCCAACCCGTGGTTGTTGCCACTGTTGCTGCGCGAGGCATCGACCCGGTAGAAGCGTTCGAACAGGCGCGGCAAATGTTCGCTGGAAATCGGTCCGCCCGGGTTCGAGACACCGATGCTGACCTGGTGCTCGCCTGCTTCGATTCGCACCTCTATGACTTGCCCGGGGCCGGTGTGCTGCACGGCGTTGTTCAGCAGGTTGATCAAGGCCCGGCGCAGGTGGGCGATCTCGATTCGTACCAGGGCATCGCCGCTGACCTGAACCTGTACCTGGGCATCCTCGAGAATGAAATCCAGGTATTCCAGGGTCGTGGCCACTTCTTCCGCCAGCGAGGTGGAGGTCAGTTTGGTGGCCTTGCTGCCCTGGTCGGCGCTGGCCAGGAACAGCATGTCATTGATGATCGAGCGCAGTCGCTCAAGCTCTTCAAGGTTCGATTGCAGCACCTCGAAATAGTGCTCTGCCGAACGTCCACGTGTGAGGGCGACCTGGGTCTGGCCGATCAGGTTGGTCAGCGGCGAGCGCAGTTCATGGGCAACATCGGCGTTGAACGATTCCAGGCGCGAGTAGGCCTGTTCGACCCGCTCCAGTGTCGAGTTGAACGAATCGACGAACTGGTTCAGCTCCGGGGGCAGCGATGACATCCGCAAGCGGCCTGAACGCAAAGGCGGGGCCAGGCGCTGGGCTTCCTGAGACAGCTTGATCAACGGCTTGAGCCCGATCCGCGCCACCCAGTAGCCCAGCGCCGAGGCCATCAACACGCCGATAACCGCCAGGCTGATCAGGGCGATCAGCAACTGGTGCTGGGTATGGTAAAACGTTTCGGTATCGATACCGATCATGAAGCGCAAGGGCGGGCGCTGATCCTTGGCCGGGAATTGGCTGACCAGCACTTTCAGCGGGTAGGGGTGATCCGCCAATTGCATGTCGCGTGTGCCCAGCGGTCCCTGGGCGAAGGCACGGATGGTCGGTGTCGGATTGCCGTATTCGTAGTGCGGATCGCCGCTGACGATCCAGAAACTGATGCGCTTGTCTTCTTCGCCGAGCAGCTTGAGCTTGTTGTTGATCTTCACCCAGTGTTCGGGCGTGCCGTAGCGGCCGACGGTGGATTCGAGCACGCTGTAGCGCGCGTCGAGTTCCGCTTCGGGCAACAACCCCAAACCTTTGTCAACCTGTTGGTAGAGCGCCCAACCGATCAACAAGAACACCAAGAGCGCCACCAGCGTGAACATCCCGCTCAGGCGCAGCGCAATCGAATTACTGGACACCACGGCTCTCCAGCACATAACCCATGCCACGGATGGTGTGCAGCAGTTTCTCTTCGAACGGCCCGTCGAGCTTGGCCCGCAGGCGCTTGATCGCGACTTCGACCACGTTGGCGTCGCTGTCGAAATTGATGTCCCAGACCATTTCGGCAATCGCTGTTTTCGACAGGATTTCACCCTGGCGCCGGGCCAGCACACTGAGCAGCGAGAACTCCTTGGCGGTCAGGTCCAGGCGCGTGCCGCCACGGGTGGCCTTGCGGCTGATCAAGTCTATCCACAGGTCGGCGATGCTCACTTGCACCGGTTCGTGGCCACCGCTACGCCGGGTCAGCGCCTGCAGGCGTGCCACCAGTTCAAGGAAGGAAAACGGTTTGCCCAGGTAGTCGTCGGCACCATCGCGCAGGCCCTTGATGCGGTCTTCGACCCGTTCGCGGGCGGTGAGCATGATCACCGGGGTTTGCTTGCGCGCACGCAAGGCGCGCAATACGCCGAAGCCGTCCAGGCCCGGCAGCATGACATCGAGGACGATCACCGCGTAGTCGCTTTCCAGCGCCAGGTGCAGGCCTTCCACGCCATCGCGGGCCAGGTCCACGGTGTAACCCTGTTCCGTCAGGCCGCGGTACAGATAGTCTGCGGTTTTTTCTTCGTCTTCGATAATCAGGACGCGCATGACCCCGCCTCAGTCTGTGGTCGCCAGCGCCGGCAGCGCTGTAGGTTTAGGTCGATGAAACAGCCGCTCCAGCCACAAGTATATGACCGGCGTGGTGAACAGCGTCAGTGCCTGGCTCACCAGCAGGCCGCCGACCACGGCGATCCCCAGGGGTTGGCGCAGTTCGGCACCGGTGCCGTAGCCGAGCATCAGCGGCAGGGCGCCGAGCAGGGCGGCGAGGGTGGTCATGATGATCGGCCGGAACCGCGTGAGGCACGCCTGGTAGATCGCTTCTTGCGGCGCCAGGCCACCCTTGCGCTGCGCGTCGAGGGCGAAGTCGATCATCAGGATGCCGTTTTTCTTCACGATGCCGATCAGCAACACCAGCCCGATCAGCGCCATGATCGAAAAATCCTGGCCGCAGATCCACAGCATGATCACCGCGCCCAGCCCGGCCGAGGGCAGTGTCGAGATGATCGTCAGCGGGTGGACGAAGCTCTCGTAGAGCACGCCGAGAATGATGTACACCGCCACCAGCGCCGCCAGGATCAACCATGGCTGGCTGGCCAGCGAACTCTGGAACGCCTGGGCCGCGCCCTGGAAGTTACCGCTGATGGCCGTTGGCATGCCGATGTCGACCTTGGCCTGGTTGAGCATGATCACCGCATCGCCCAGCGCCACACCAGGTGCCAGGTTGAACGAAAGGTTGGCGGCCGGGAACATGCCGTCATGGGCGATGGACAGCGGTCCCACCGTGGGCGCATCGAATTTCGCCAGGGCCGACAGCGGCACCATTTCCCCGCTCAGGGGCGAGCGCAGGTAGAAGTAGTTGAGGCTTTCGGCCTTGCCGCGTTGCCGTGTGTCCAACTCCAGGATCACGTTGTACTGATTGATCTGGGTCTGGAATTCGTTGATCTGGCGCTGGCCAAAGGCGTCGTACAGCGCTTCGTCGACATCGCTGGCGGTCAGGCCAAAGCGTGCCGCGGCGCTGCGGTCAATGCTGATGTGGGTGATGCTGCCGCCCAGTTGCAGGTCGTTGGAAATGTCGCGGAAGGCCGGGTTGCCGCGCAGTTTTTCCGTCAGGCGCTGGGTCCAGGTGCTCAGGACCGCACCGTCGTTGCTCTTGAGCACGTATTGGTACTGGGCCCGGCTCGGGCCGGAGCTGAGGTTGATGTCTTGCCCGGCGCGCAGGTACAGGACGATGCCCGGTACCTTCATCAATTGCGGGCGAATACGGTCGATGAATTCGCTGGCTGAAACATCGCGGTCCCCGCGTTTTTTCAAGGCGATCCAGAAGCGGCCGTTGGCGATGGTCTGGTTGCTGCCCGACACCCCGACTGAGTGCGAGAAGGTCTCGACGGCGGGGTCGGCAGCGACGATTTCAGCCATCGCCAAGTGTTTTTTCACCATGTCGCCGTAGGAAATATCGGCGGCCGCTTCGGTTGTGCCGAGGACGAACCCGGTGTCCTGGATCGGGAAGAAGCCCTTGGGAATAAAAATGTAACCGGCGACGGCCAGGGCCAGCGACAGACCGAATACGCCGATCATCAACTTCTGGTGAGCGAGCGCGCGGCGCAGGCCTTTTTCGTACAGCGCGAGCAGGCGTTCGCCAAAGCCGGGCTTGTCGTGGGCGTGATGCACCGGCGCGCGCATGAACAGCGCTGCCAAAGTGGGCGCCAACGTCAGCGACACGACCACCGAAATCATGATGGTGGAGGTGGCGGTCAGGGCAAACTCCTTGAACAGGCGACCGACCACGCCGCCCATGAACAACAGCGGAATGAACGCCGCGACCAGCGAGAAACTGATCGATACCACCGTGAAGCCGATTTCTCCGGCACCCTTGATCGCGGCCTCGCGCATGTCGTCGCCAGCCTCCAGGTGGCGGTGAATGTTTTCCACCACCACAATCGCATCGTCGACCACAAACCCCACGGCCACCACGATCGCCACCAGCGTCAGGTTGTTCAGGCTGAAGCCCATCACGTACATCAATGCAAAACTGGCGATCAGTGAAACCCCCAGTACTGCCGACACGATCAGGGTTGCCGACAGCTGGCGCAGGAACAACGCCATCACCGCCACCACCAGCATGATTGCGATCAGCAGGGTGATTTCCACTTCATGCAGCGAAGCACGGATAGTCTGTGTGCGGTCGATCAGCGTCTTGACCTGCACCGAAGCCGGCAGCATCCCTTCCAGGCCCGGAAGCGCCGCCTGAATCCGGTCCACGGTCTCGACGATATTGGCCCCCGGCTGGCGGAAGATCACCAGGTTGACGCCCGGTTGTGAGCCCGCCCAAGCCTGGACGTAGGCATCTTCCGAGCCGTTGACGACTTTGGCGACATCCCTTAGATGAACCGGAGCGCCGTCCTTGTAGGAAACGATCAGTTGGTTGTATTCCTCGGGATGGAACAACTGGTCGTTGGTGGACAGGGTCGAGATGCTCGATTCCCCATACAGCGCACCTTTGGCCAGGTTGAGGCTGGTCTGCTGGATTGCCAGGCGAATATCGGCCAGGGTCAGGCCGATGGCTGCGAGTTTGTCCGCCGAGACCTGGACACGAATCGCCGGACGTTGCTGGCCGGTGATAACGACCTGGCCTACACCGTCGATCTGACTGATCTGACGGGACAACAGGGTTTCTACCAGGTCGCTGAGCTCCGGGCCCGGCATCAGGGACGAGTTGACGCTGAGGATCAGCACGGGGCTGTCGGCCGGATTGACCTTGCGCCAGGTCGGCAGGTTCGGCATGTCCTTGGGCAGTTTTCCTGCCGCGGTGTTGATGGCGGCCTGGACTTCCTGGGCGGCGGTATCGATGCTTTTGTCGAGGGTGAATTGCAGGGTCAGGTTGGTTGAGCCCAGGGCGCTGCTCGAGGTCATTTGCGTCACGCCGGGAATGGCGCTGAATTGCACTTCAAGGGGCGTGGCCACCGATGACGCCATGGTTTCCGGGCTGGCACCAGGCAGTTGGGCGGCCACCTGTATCGTCGGAAATTCTGCTTGCGGAAGCGGCGCGATGGACAGGCGCGGGAAGGCGATCGCCCCCAGCAGGACCAGGGAAAACGTCAGCAGAATCGTCGCTACCGGGTGGTCGATGCACCAGGCGGATACCGAGCCGTGGCCTTTCATGGCGCCGGCTCCGATCCCACGACCTGCGGCGGTTCGGTGAGCACCTGCACGGTGGCACCGGGCTTGAGCCGCGACTGACCGTCGCTGACCAGCACGTCACCAGGTTTCACACCTTTGATGATGCTCTGGCCGCTGCCTTGGTAAACCATCTGCACCGTCACGGTTTCAACCTTGTTACCGTTTACCCGATAGACGAAGTGCTGGTCGAGGCCACGCTGTACGACGGTGGGCGGTACGACCAGCGCATCTTTATCCAGCGCTGTCTGAATCTTTACCGTCACCAGCAGGCCGGGCCAGAGTTTTTGCCCGGGATTGTTGAATTCGGCTTTGGCGCGGATGGTGCCGGTGTTGGCGTTGATCTGGTTGTCGATCAGGGTCAAGTGGCCTTCACCCAGCAGGTTGCCGGTTTCGCCGTCGGTGTCGGCACCGATATAGGCCTTGACCTTGGCGTGTTGTGGATCGCTGATCAGGCCTTGCAGGGTTGGCAGCATTTGCTGCGGCAGGGAGAACTCCACGGCGATAGGGTCGATCTGGGTCACCGTGAACAGGCCTTGGGTGTCAGTCATGCGCAGGAAGTTACCTTCATCCACCGTACGAATGCCGACGCGGCCACTGACGGGGGAACGAATCTGCGTGTACGACAACTGCACCTGGGCCGCGTCAATCGAAGCCTGGTTGCCTTGAGCCGTGGCCTTGAGCTGGTTGACCAGTGCTTGTTGCTGGTCGTAGGTCTGTTTGGACACGCCGTCGTCGACGCTCAACAGTTTGTAGCGCTTGAGGTTGACCTGGGCCACTTGCAGTTGCGCCTGGCTTTCGCCCAGTTGCGCCCTGGCCTGGTCCAGGCTGGCGCGGATCGATCGATCGTCGATAGTGGCCAGCAGGTCGCCTTTGCTCACCAGCTGGCCTTCCTTGACCAGGATCCTGGTGAGGATGCCGTCGATTTGCGGCCGGACCACCACGCTGTGCAGCGACAGCACTGAACCGATGCCGCTGACGTAGCGGGGCACGTCTTTTTCGACCACGTTGACCACGCGCACCGGAATGGCGGTCGGTGCTGCCACCCTGGCCGCGGAGGGTTTGACCAGGTACCACGCACCCAGCGCTACCAGCACGATCAGAAAGGCTGCAAGAACGACGGTTTTTTTCTGGGTTCGCATGCGAGTGGGGCGCCGGGTCGGAAGATGAAAGTGTGCGCAGCTTTAACTACTACGTTATATCCCTGTGACCCGGTCAGGAAAGTGACTGCTGACTGACAGCCGTGTCAGTTTGGTCGAATGGAGTCCCACTCGGTCACGTAGGCTGTTTTGCTTTTCTTGTTGTAGAGGCACAGTTCAGTACCTTGCCGGCCTTTCATGTGCTTTTGCGGGTACTGGCCTTGCAGCAGCAGGGCGGTGTAGCCGACCCGATCATCGAACTGCGCGGCATTGCCGACGGGTTTGGCATTCGCCAGGCCACTGGCCTTGGTGCAACTGGCGAGTACGGCTTTGTCGAAGGCGGCCCAGGCGTCCGGGCTGGAGGCTATTGCCTGGGTTGCGAAGGCTGTGAGGCAAACGAAGGTCAGGGTGACAGCTTTCATGGGGGCAGGGGTCCTTGGGCGGGTGTGGGCCAAGGCCTGAGTATGCCTGAAGGTCTGGGTCAGACCGGCACCGGTTCCCGGCGGACTACATGCATCCCAGCGCTTTCATACAGCCGCCGTGCGCGAACGTTGCCTTCCAGCACTTTCAAATCGACATACCCTTCACGCCGCATCTGAAACACCTTGAAGGCATTGTGCAGCAACGCTCGCCCCAAGCCGTGGCCTTGGGCTCGCGGATGCACCACCAGATCCTTGATGTAGGCGCTGGTCCAGCACTGACATACACCCGCGATACCCTGGGCATCCAGGGTGATGAAGCACAATGCCGGATCATATTCAGGATCGGTTTCAAATCGCTGTTGCCACACATCCAGAGCCGGGACGCGGCCGCCTCCTTGGGAGTGACCCAGTTCCAACAAGCGATGAACCTCTCCTGCCAGGTCTGGACGATACCCGGTCAGGACGATCCCTTGAGGCCAGGTGGGGGCGGGCACAGCTTCGGCGAGACTGCGCCGCATGAGAAAGCAGAATGGCTCGCTCAAGACTCAATGACCTTGTTCGGCCACAGCCTTGGCCGCGTCGATCAGGTACTTGGTCAGCTCCGGCGAAGAGAACTTGGTCAGTACCGCATTCGCCCCCGCAAGTCGTGCCTTTTCGCTGTTCATCGCACTGTCCAGGGATGTATGCAGCAGCACGTAGAGGTGCGCGAAGTCCGGGGTTTCACGCAGGGTGCGGGTGAAGGCGTAGCCGTCCATTTCGGACATTTCGATATCGGAGACGATCAGATTGATTTGCTGGGCGGTACCCTGCAGATCCAGCAGGCAGTCGATGGCCTCCTTGGCGCTGCGGGCCGTATGGCATTGCAGGCCCAGGTTGCGCAAGGTGTGCACCGATTGTTGCAGCGCGACCTGACTGTCATCGACCACCAGGATACGAGCGCTGCCCAGTATTTCTGCATCTTCCATGCTGAGCTCGGTCGGCGCCATGTCGATGGGTACCGGGGCGATGCCATGGATGACCTTTTCGATGTCCAGCACCTGTACCAGGGTGCCGTCGACCGAGGTGACGCCGGTGATGTACGAGCGCGAACCGCCCGAGCCGAAGGGCGGCGGACGGATGTCGGTGGTCAGGCAGTGCACGATCTTGCTCACCGCCTGTACATGCAAGCCTTGCTTGGAGCGGCTGACGTCAGTGACGATCAGGCACCCACCGTCAGGATCTTCCAACGGGCGCTCACCAATGGCGCGGCTGAGGTCGATCACCGACAGCGAGGCGCCGCGCAGGGTGGCGATACCTTTGACGTGAGGGTGCGATTCGGGGAGTTTGGTCAGTGGCGGGCACGGGATGATTTCACTGACTTTGAGCAGGTTGATCGCCATCAGCTTGCCGCTGCGCAAGGTAAACAGCAGAAGCGAAAGTGAATCTGCGCGGGCTTTGGTGGAGGACATAAAAACCTTCTGTGGAAAAAGGTGGTGAGGCGATCAGTGGATCACCCACGGCTATCGATGCCAGGTTATCGACGTGTCGGGGGCAGGCTTTAGGAAAAATGGCCTGGGCCGGTCCAGATCCTTGCAAATTGAAACAAAAAAGCCCCGCCTCTTTAAAAGAGAGCGGAGCCCTTGTATTACATCAAGACGGTTGGGTAGAACTTACTCGTCGTCGCCCATCTGCGATTGCAGGTAGTTCTCGATTCCGATCTTGTCGATCAGGCCCAGTTGGGTTTCCAGCCAGTCGATATGTTCTTCTTCGGACTCGAGGATATCTTCAAGCAGTTCACGGCTGCCGAAGTCGCCCACTTTTTCGCAATGGGCGATCGCCACTTTCAGATCGGCATGGCCGGTCTTCTCGATTCGCAGGTCGCACTCGATCATTTCCTGGGTGTGCTCGCCGATCTGCAGCTTGCCCAGGTCCTGGACGTTCGGAAGGCCTTCGAGGAACAGGATGCGCTTGATCAGCTTGTCCGCGTGCTTCATCTCGTCGATGGATTCGTGGTATTCGTGCTTGCCGAGCTTGTTCAGACCCCAATCTTCGTACATGCGTGCATGCAGGAAGTACTGATTGATCGCGACCAGCTCATTGGCAAGGATCTTGTTGAGATGCTGGATGACTGTAACGTCGCCTTTCATGATGGGGTCCTGCCCTGTATTAGCTGTCTATAAGGCAGAGTTTGAGCCGCACAACTAAGAGTGTCAAACCTAAGTTATTGAATAATATATGAAAATTAATCGGAATAAGAATGTTTGTGTTCCGCGTCTAGAGCCTAAACAATTGATTTTAAGGCATAAAAAAACCGGACATGAGTCCGGTTCTTTGAAATACGGTAGTTATGCGGCAGTAAATTCAACTGGAAAAGGAATCGCAGCCTGGGCCGATTGCAATTTGGTCAGGGTCTCTCGGACCACTTCCTTTGCAAGGCAGGCACATTTGCCGCATTGACTGGCAACGCCGGTGGCCTGGCGCACTTCCTTGTAGCTGCAGCATCCTTCATAGATCGCATCGCGGATTTGGCCGTCGGTGACGCCAGTGCAGAGGCAAACATACATAAGTGAAAACCGTCGCTGTTTATGTCTCGAATGCGATGGATCTTAATGTTAACGAGAATGATTGTCAAAGTGCTTTGAGAGCGCTTTTTGACAGGCCTGACGAACGGTTGGTCGACCCTGCGCCGTAAACCGAAATACCCTTCGTCCTTTTTTACGCCTGCGGGAGAAACCGTTACGGACAGGCCAAAAACGCAGTGTATGATGGCCGGTCTTTTCGAAACGGGTTCGTGTCACAGGGCTGTCGCCCGAGGGTGGCAGGCTGATGCAAACCTTGTTCTTAACGCTTCTACACCAGGAGATATCCAATGAGCGTACTCGTAGGCAAACAAGCCCCTGACTTCACCGTACCGGCCGTACTCGGCAATGGCGAAATCGTGGACAGCTTCACCCTGTCGTCGGCCATCAAAGGCAAATACGGCCTGGTGTTCTTCTACCCGCTGGACTTCACCTTCGTATGCCCGTCGGAGCTGATCGCTCTGGACAACCGCATGTCCGAGTTCAAGGCGCGCAACGTTGAAGTGGTCGCGGTGTCGATCGACTCGCACTTCACCCACAACGCCTGGCGCAACACCCCGGTAAACGATGGTGGTATCGGCGCAGTTCGTTACACCATGGCTGCCGACATCAAGCAGGAAATCATGAAGGCCTACGACGTTCAGTCCGCTGACGGCGTGGCGTTCCGTGGCGCATTCCTGATCGACGACAAAGGCGTTGTCCGCTCGCAGATCATCAACGACCTGCCGCTGGGCCGTAACATGGAAGAGCTGCTGCGTCTGGTCGACGCCCTGCAATTCCACGAAGAGCACGGTGAAGTTTGCCCTGCCAACTGGAAAAAAGGCGACAAAGGCATGAACGCTTCGCCAGAAGGCGTTGCGGCTTACCTGACCGAGCACGCTGCTGCGCTGTAAGGCACACGCTCCTGCTATAAAAAGCAGGTACAAAAAAACCGGCCTCAGAGGCCGGTTTTTTTATGGGTGGGATCTGTGGGTGTAGGAGCGAGGCTTGCCCGCGAACCAGGCGCCGCGGTGTATCTGTAATACCGGGTCATCGTTCTTCGCCGGCAAGCCTGGCTCCTACAACAGATCAATCGCCGAAATCTTCCCAACCACCCATTTGTTTCCAGCGGTTGACGATGCCGCAGAACAGCTCGGCGGTCTTCTCTGTGTCGTAGCGAGCCGAGTGCGCCTCGCGACCGTCGAAGTCGATGTCCGCAGCCTGGCAAGCCTTGGCCAGCACGGTTTGACCGTAGGCCAGACCGGCGAGCGTCGCGGTATCGAAACTGGAGAATGGATGGAACGGGTTGCGCTTCATGTCCAGGCGCGCGACCGCGGCATTGAGGAAGCCCAGGTCGAAGCTGCTGTTGTGCCCAACCAGAATCGCCCGTTTGCAGCCGTTGGCCTTGAGCGCCTTGCGCACGCCACGGAAAATATCGTTCAACGCTGCTTCTTCACTCACGGCCATGCGCAGCGGGTGATCGAGCTTGATCCCGGTAAACTCCAGGGCTGCCGCTTCGATGTTCGCACCTTCAAAAGGCTCGACCCGGAAGAAGTAGGTGTGATCGGGGTACACAAAACCCTTTTCATCCATGGCGATCGTCGTTGCAGCGATTTCCAGCAAGGCGTCGGTGGCCGAGTTGAAACCACCGGTTTCTACGTCGACGACAACTGGCAGGTAGCCACGAAACCGGGCGGCCATTGGATGACGGGAACCGCCGCCACCGCCTTGACCTTCCTGTTCGTCGTCGAAATGGTCTTCACTCACGCGTGTTCCTCCAGCAGGCGCCAGCGCAGTTTTTCACCGGCGCGCAGCGGGATAACGGTCAGCTCGCCAAACGGCAGGCTGGTCGGGGCGGTCCATTCTTCACGGACCAGGGTAATGCGATCGGTGTTGGCTGGCAGGCCATAGAAACGCGGGCCATTGAGGCTGGCGAAAGCTTCGAGCTTGTCCAGCGCGTTGCGCTGTTCGAAGGCTTCGGCGTACATCTCGATCGCCGCATAGGCGGTGTAGCAGCCGGCACAGCCGCAAGCAGCCTCTTTGGCGTGCTGGGCGTGGGGCGCCGAGTCGGTGCCGAGGAAGAACTTTTCGCTGCCGCTGGTGGCGGCGTCGAGCAAGGCTTCCTGGTGCGTGTTGCGCTTGAGGATCGGCAAGCAGTAGAAGTGCGGCCGAATTCCGCCCACCAGCATGTGGTTGCGGTTGTACAGCAGGTGATGCGCGGTGATGGTCGCGCCAACGTTGGCCGACGCCGAGTTGACGAACTGCACGGCATCGGCGGTGGTGATGTGTTCAAACACCACCTTGAGCGTCGGGAAACGCTCGACTACACGACGCATATGCTCATCGATGAAGATTTTTTCGCGGTCGAACACATCGACATCGCCGCGGGTGACTTCACCGTGGATCAACAAAGGCATCCCGACTTCGGCCATGGCCGCAAGTGTTGGGAAGATCTTGTCGATGCTGGTGACGCCAGAGTCCGAGTTGGTGGTCGCGCCGGCCGGGTACAGCTTGGCGGCGTGAATAAAACCGCTGGCCTTGGCCTCGCGAATTTCTTCAGGCTGGGTGCGGTCGGTGAGGTACAGGACCATCAGCGGTTCGAACTGGCTGCCGGCCGGGCGGGCAGCGAGAATCCGCTGGCGATAGCCGTCGGCTTCAGCCGCGTTGCGCACCGGTGGTACCAGGTTGGGCATGATGATGGCGCGGCCAAAGGTGCGCGCAACATCCGCGACGGTATTGGTCAACACGGCACCATCGCGAAGATGAATATGCCAGTCGTCGGGACGCAGCAGGGTCAGGCGGTCGGACATGAGGGGATTCCAGGCGGGTCAAACTCAAGGGAATGCTACCGGAAAAGACTCTTGCAGGCACCCGCTATCAAGTTTTACGGGAAGCTTCCGATATCCAACAGGTATGCCGTAAACATCTGTGTCGGTCTTTTTGTCGTAGTAGCCAGTGGAGCCTCCCGTGCGCCAGCGTTATTTAGCCTTGCTCAGTGTGTTTGCCAGCCTTCCCGCCATGGCGCTCACTTTCCAGACCCGCCTGGAGAGCATCGAGTGGACGGTCGAAGGCGACAAATTCGAGTGCCGGCTGACTCAGCCGATCACCGATTTCGGCTCGGGTGAATTCGTGCGGCGCGCAGGTGAACAGGCGACGTTTCGTTTGAATGCCTACAACTCAATGCTGGGCGGCGGTTCTGCCACCTTGTTGGCCGCCGCCGCCCCTTGGCAGCCGGGACGCGGTGATATCAACCTGGGCACGGTGCGGATCGGCAGCGGCAATGTTCTGTTCAACAGCTCGCAGGCCCAGGCCGGACGCTTGATCAGCGGCCTGATGGATGGACGCAGTCCGGTGGTCCGGCACTCCTCGGGCGATGGCCGGGTGTCGGAGGTGCGCTTGCTGCCGGTCAAGTTCAACAAGGCATTTGCCGACTATCAGGGCTGTGTGGCCAAATTGCTTGCGCAGAACTTCGATCAGGTGAAGCAATCCCAGGTCGGCTTCCCCGGAGGCGGCATCGATCTGGACGGGGCCGCCAAGGCCAGGTTGCAAGTAATGCTGGAATACATGAAGGCCGATCCGACGGTCAATCGCATCGAACTGGACGGCCACTCCGATAACAGCGGCAACCGCCTGACCAACCGTGACCTGTCACGGCGAAGGGCGCTGGCGGTGATGGAGTTCTTCAAGGCCAACGGCATCCAGGAATCGCAGATCACCCTGCGTTTCCATGGCGAGCGCTATCCGCTGGCACCCAATACCAGCAACGTTAACCGAGCGAAAAACCGCCGGGTAGCGATACGCCTGGAGCGGGGAGCCCCCGCGGAGCAGGTGGCCCCTCAAGCGACGAAGCCCGCCCCTTCGGCAACTTCCTGACCCTTAGGTCATCGTCGCGCTCTCGACATAATCTGTCGCTTCGTCGTCATAAGCTGTCGCGCCACTGTAAATTATTCTGTATGGGCGGTAGACTTGACGGCTTTCCGTAGAACCCCGTGGAGTGATGGCATGGCGGACGTAAACAAGGTCGTTCTGGCGTATTCCGGCGGCCTGGACACTTCGGTGATCCTCAAGTGGCTGCAGGATACTTATAACTGTGAAGTGGTGACCTTCACCGCTGACCTGGGTCAGGGCGAAGAGGTCGAACCTGCACGTGCCAAGGCTCAAGCCATGGGCGTGAAAGAGATCTACATCGACGACTTGCGCGAAGAGTTCGTGCGCGATTTCGTTTTCCCGATGTTCCGCGCCAACACCGTTTACGAAGGCGAGTACCTGCTGGGTACTTCCATCGCTCGTCCGTTGATCGCCAAACGCCTGATCGAAATCGCCAACGAAACCGGCGCTGACGCCATTTCCCACGGCGCCACCGGCAAGGGTAACGACCAGGTTCGTTTCGAACTGGGTGCCTACGCCTTGAAACCAGGTGTGAAAGTGATCGCTCCGTGGCGTGAATGGGACCTGCTGTCCCGTGAGAAGCTGATGGATTACGCTGAAAAGCACGCCATCCCGATCGAGCGTCACGGCAAGAAAAAATCCCCGTATTCGATGGATGCCAACCTGCTGCACATCTCCTATGAAGGCGGCGTGCTGGAAGACACCTGGACCGAGCACGAAGAAGACATGTGGCGCTGGACCGTCTCCCCGGAGAAGGCTCCCGACAAGCCGCAGTACCTGGAACTGACCTACCGCAACGGCGACATCGTCGCGCTGGACGGCGTCGAAATGACCCCGGCCACCGTACTGGCGACCCTGAACCGCATCGGTGGCGAGCACGGTATCGGCCGCCTCGACATCGTCGAGAACCGTTACGTGGGCATGAAGTCCCGTGGCTGCTACGAAACCCCTGGCGGCACCATCATGCTGCGCGCCCACCGTGCGATCGAATCGATCACCCTGGACCGCGAAGTGGCTCACCTTAAAGACGAGCTGATGCCCAAGTACGCCAGCCTGATCTACACCGGTTACTGGTGGAGCCCTGAGCGTCTGATGCTGCAACAGATGATCGATGCGTCCCAGGCCCACGTGAACGGCGTTGTGCGCCTGAAGCTGTACAAGGGCAACGTGATCGTCACCGGCCGCAAGTCCGACGAGTCGTTGTTTGACGCCAACATTGCCACCTTCGAAGAAGATGGCGGCGCGTACAACCAGGCCGACGCGGCGGGCTTCATCAAGCTCAACGCCTTGCGCATGCGCATCGCGGCGAACAAAGGTCGCAAGCTGTTCTGAGACCTTTGATGTAATGGAATGTGTGGCCCGGTCATCGACGGGGCCACACATTTGAAAAGGGGGATCTTGCCTGTTTCAGCATTCTTCCTGGTTTTTGCCATCACCTCTCTCATCCTTCCCTTCTGATTGATCGTCAAACGCTACGGGCTGCCGTAAGTCGATTGGCAAGTGTTGATCAATGACCGTCAAACCCCGTGAACTCAAGTTGTAAGCAGCACAGAACGTTGTGCGGCAGCGTTTCCTCGCGGGTTTTGAAGGGGTGGCCGCGCTTTCCTTCAGCTTTGAATCTGACTCGGTACAGGTGAGGAAAACAACTGCACGCGCAGCTTTTCCCGGTTCGTTGTGAAGGCTTTCCATCAAGTGGCTGAACTCGACGTTTCTTGTCATCGCACGTGCATCCACGACATACAGGTCTCTGAGCCGTTCAGGCAGGCGTACGCGGTGTAGCGCCGAAAGCGCGACGCCATGGAACGAGTCTGAAGGTGGGTCTTGTGCTTTGGAGGGACGGCGAGTGGATCGACCGCCACTGTCTGACGTCTTGCCAGCGGACTTTCTACTCTTCCTGTTCTCGGGTTGCTCGACACCGTCCATGACTTTAATGAAATGTTTTCCCTTTTCGAAGTCGGAGGGGGCGTAAAGCGATCGATAGTTGAAGTTGAGCGTGGCGAAGAACAGCAACAGCAGATAAAAGGGAAAGCTGATCAGGAACCAGATGTAGACGTCTCTATCGTCGTCATCGAGGAAGGGTAATGAAACGGCCGCTGATGTTTCAGAAAGTGTTGCGAATATTGCAATCACCGTCATGGGGTTATTTATTCTTTTTTTGAGCCTGTCCATTTTATTCTCTTTATGTCTGTGGGTTGGTTAATGCCTGTTTGTTTTGAATTTAATGCATCTAACTGATCTTGGGCATCCTGGGGTTTCTGTTTTTCAATTGATTTGATGTCAGATGGGTGCTCTTAATTTTTGTGGTTCTCTTATGATCGGTGATGTGTTGTTTTTTGCTGTAAGAGTGAGTAGATAAGTTATGTGTGATATTTCCGGGGTGAGTGATGATATTTGATGATCCGAATGTTTTTTTGTTTTTTGATGGGGTTAATACATGTCTGATCGCTGTCTGAAAACAGAATTTCACTGATTATTTTGTTGCAGGTCGATACAAAAAAAATAATTACAATTGGAAAGTCAAGACCTCAACAAAAGTTTTCTGTCCTGTGATTTCTCGGGTTTTTTGTAAGAAAAATCTCTGATGTTTGTAGGGAATGTCTCTTGGTGCGAGTGACCGGGGGGAGCGACATGCCAGGGGGGAAACGACTAGGCTATTGTGCGGGCTCTAAAAATTCGAACAGCGAAATTGGACTTGCCCATGAATAAAGTGCTGATTGTGGATGATCACCCCGTCATTCGTCTTGCGGTACGAATGCTGATGGAGCGTCATGGCTACGAAGTCATTGCAGAAACAGATAATGGCGTGGATGCATTACAACTAGCCCGAGAATATATGCCGGACATTGTCATCCTGGATATTGGAATACCGAAACTGGATGGGCTGGAAGTTATTGCACGACTGACATCGGCTGCGATGCCGATGAAAGTGCTGATATTGACCTCCCAGTCCCCTGGACATTTCTCCATGCGCTGCATGCAGTCCGGAGCCGCCGGATATGTGTGCAAACAACAGGACCTCACAGAGTTGCTCAGTGCGATAAAGGCTGTCTTGTCAGGCTACAGTTACTTTCCCAATCAAGCCTTGCATACAGTGCGTGCCAGTCTTGGCAACGCCAGTGAAGCCGATATGGTGGATCGTCTGTCAGGGCGGGAAATGATGGTGTTGCAGCAGTTGGCCCGGGGTAAGACCAATAAAGAAATTGCCGATGGGATGTTTCTCAGCAACAAGACCGTCAGTACCTACAAGACCCGACTGCTGTTGAAACTCAATGCGCGCTCGCTGGTCGATCTGATCGAGCTGGCCCAACGTAACGGCTTGGCATGACGAAGTGCGACAGGCGGGCATTTATCGCGACTCGACACTTGGTAAAAAGCCTCCGTTTCGGGAGGCTTTTAGGTTTTACAAGTCAAAATCGTAATCGGCCAATTGCTTTTGCAGTCGGCGCTCCTCCAGCAGGTTGTCGATGGTCCGGCGCTTGCTCAGGTTGGTTTTCGCAATTTCTGCCACCGGTTCGGCATCATCAGCCTCTGCGGCGGTAAAGTCCTCATCTACGTCCAATTGCTCTTTGCCAGTGCTCATTTAGTTACTCCAGGCGAAGAAAGCCTTTGGGGCTCCTTATATCGACAATCTTGCGATGGGTAAAAAAGATTTTTTCAATCGATAAATCGATAAACGCAATAGCGGCTCAATCGTCCGAGGTCTTGTGCTTGTATTCGCACAAGTCTTCGATCCGGCAACTGCCGCAGCGAGGCTTGCGGGCCAGGCAAACGTAACGTCCGTGAAGGATCAACCAGTGATGGGAGTCGAGCAGGTACTCCTTGGGCACGAACTTCATCAATTTATTCTCGACCTCCACCACATTCTTGCCGGGCGCGATGCCGGTGCGGTTGCTGACCCGAAAAATGTGGGTGTCCACGGCCATCGTCAATTGGCGAAATGCAGTGTTGAGTACCACATTGGCGGTCTTGCGGCCTACGCCGGGCAAGGCTTCCAGTTCCTCGCGGGTCTGTGGCACTTCACCGGCATGACGCTCAACCAGCAGGCGGCAAGTCTCGATCACGTTTTTTGCCTTGCTGTTGTACAGGCCGATGGTCTTGATGTATTCCGACAATCCTTCGACGCCCAGAGCATGAATCGCTGCCGGGGTGTTGGCAACCGGAAACAGTTTTGCCGTGGCCTTGTTGACACCGACATCGGTCGATTGCGCCGAAAGAATCACTGCAATCAGCAATTCAAAGGGTGAGGAATAGGCCAGTTCGGTCTTCGGTTCCGGATTGTCTTCATGCAGCCTGCGGAAAATTTCCAGACGTTTTGCGGCGTTCATGTGCAGTGGTTTTCCTCGAAGGCGGTCAGTGTGAGGGTGGCGTGCGGTGCCAGGCTTGCCAGGCGGCGATCAGCAATCCCAGCAGTATGAAGCCGCCAGGAGCCAGCGCGGCCAGGCGCAAGCCACCGTCAGCGGTCAGCACCCAGCCCTGCCAATCCGCGTGCGTCGCAGCGGCCAGCCACGGCAGATGATTGCCGATTGTCCCGTAGCCAATGAGTTCGCGCAGAAGGCCCAGGCCCACCATCAATGAACCGAACAGGCCACAGAAGCGCCACCGCTCGCGCCAGGGTCTCTGGAAGAAATCATTGTGCTCCAGCACGACGCATTGCAAGGCGATCAAGCCGGCATAGATCCCGGCATGCTGATGCCATTGCAGCGACCAGACCTGCGCGCCGAGTTCTGCGCAACTGGTCAAGGTTGCGGCAAGCAGCACGCTGGCTGGCAAGTGGGTCGCCGGGAGCAGGCGCGAGCGCAAGGCGTTCATGCAGAGGGCAAAGGCACTGGTCACCACCATGAACATCAACCACAGGCCCAGGGCATTCACCAGTGAGCCGGTGGCGCCAATCAGCGGCACGAGCATCAAGGTGTTCTGTAACCGCAACGATTTATTCATCTGCAGGGCTCCCAAGCAGTGAGGCCCGGTGCTCATCGAAATAGCGCAAGGCGTCATGGGTGGCCTGGATCACCGCTCTTGAGGTAATGGTCGCTCCCGCAATCTGGTCGAACTGCCCCTGGTCCTTTTTCAAGGCCCAACCGTTGTCACCCGGATCGGTTCGTGATTTGCCGGAAAAAGCCTCAAGCCAGGCATTGGGCCAGTCGGCGATGCGTGCGCCGAGCCCGGGGGTTTCCGTTTGCTTGAGGGTCTTGACCCCCAACAGTCTGCCTTCGGTATCGATGGCGATGAGCAAATCGATGGTGCCCGCGTAGCCCTGGGTCTGGCTACGCAGCAGCACCGCATAGGCTCGGGCGGCCTTGCTTGCGCGGTAACCCGCCAGCAGCGTGCTGTTGGCCAGCACGGTATTTTCGAGGCTCAGGGGTTGGTCCAGCGGTTGATTGTCGTAGCTGTCGGGCGGCAGCAGGTCGAGCAGGTTGCGACTGTCGATCAGCCGCTGCTCAGCCGCAATTCGTGGCGCGCTGCCCTGCTGCGCGAGATAGGTCAGGCCAGTCCCGAGGGTAGCCAGCAATGCAAGGATAACGGCACTCGACGCTCGGCTCATGGTGCGCGCAGCTCCTGCCTGGCCGCGACAAGCCGCTCCAGCGCCGGTACACAGAGGTTCATCAACAGCACGGCAAAGGCTACGCCGTCCGGGTAGCCGCCCCAGGTGCGAATAAGGTAGGTCAGCAACCCCACGCCTGCACCAAACAGCAATCGCGCACCCGGGCTTTTTGCGCCGGACACCGGTTCCGTGACGATGAAGAAAGCGCCTAGCATGCTGGCGCCGGTGAGCAGGTGAAACAGCGGCGATCCGTGGGAGTCTGAGCCCGAACCGTTCCAGCACAACAGGCTGATGACGAACAGGCTGGCGAGCATACCGACTGGCGCATGCCAGCTGAACACGCGTCGTTGCAGCAAAAACGCGCCGCCGGCGAGAAAGGCCAGGTTGACCCATTCCACGCCACGGCCACCGAATTGACCAAAGGCCGGATTCGCCGAGAACAGCTCATCCATGGTCAGGCTTTTGTTGATCCGCAGGCTGTCCAGTGCCGTCGCCCGCACCCAGGCGTCCGGGCCTTGGCCTACGCCGAACACTTGTTGCACACCTCCCCACAGGTCCATGCCATGGGAGGCGGGCCAATGGGTCATCTGCTGTGGAAAGGTCACCATCACCAGGGCGAAACCGAGCATCGCCGGGTTGAACGGATTGCTGCCGACCCCGCCGTACAAGTGCTTGCCGAGCAACATGGCAAACGCGGCAGCGCTGACCGTCAGCCACCAGGGGCAATAGGGCGGCAAGGCCAGGGCCAGCAGCGTGGCACTGACCAGGGCGCTGCCGTCGCTCAAGGTCGGCTTGAGGTTGCGCTTGCGCAATCGCAGCACTGCCGCTTCAGCGGCCAATGCACTGGCGCCTGCCAGCATCAGGTTGATCAACACCCCCCAGCCGTAAAACCAGAACAACACCAACATCCCTGGCAGCGTCGCCAGCAGAACCAGTTTCATTGCCTGCTGCAGGCGTAAATCAACCGATTCAAGGGGTGGCATGGGCATCCACCTGGCGTTCGGCTTCGCTCAGGGCGCGCTCCAGGGCTTCGATCTGCTCGACGGGTGCGGCACTGGCCTGGGCTTTCTTCAGTTCGGCGCGACGCATGGCCAGCTGGATTTTTGCCCGTTTCAGTTCGGCGTCCTTCGCTGGAGCCGCCACGGGGGCAGGGGCCGGCGGTGCAGCGCGTTCCAGTTGGGCCAAGGCTTGCTCGGCGGCTTCGAACTGCTGTTGCAGGACAATCAGCTGCGATTGCTGTTCGAAGGTCGGTGGATGACCGAAGGCCTTGAGCGACTTGTTCAATTGTGCCCGGCTCATCGCCAGGTCGACCTTGGCTTTTTTCAGGGCCTCATCGGCGTTCGCCGCCTTCTGCGCGCGCACGCGTTCCAGGGCTGCCTGTACCGGGTCGAGCGGAATATCTGCGTGTGCCGGGCTGGGTTGGGCGCTCCGTTTCGCACGGGCTTCCCGCTCGGCAGTTTTTTGTTGTTCTTCACGCTGCAAGCGGGCGTTGCGCTGCTCGAAACGGCGCCGTGCATGATTGCGCTTGGCGGCACGGGCCCGTTGCTCTTCCAGGCTGAAGGCCAGGCCACCGACTATCGGCAGCACGCCGCTCAAGGGCAGCGGATGCATTTCGATGCAATCCACCGGGCAGGGCGCCACGCAGAGATCGCAACCGGTGCATTCGTCGATGATGACCGTGTGCATCAACTTGGCCGCACCGACGATGGCATCCACCGGACAGGCCTGGATGCATTTAGTGCAACCAATGCACTCCGCTTCACGGATATAGGCGATCTGCGCCGGGGCTGAGCCGCGACTGACGTCCAGTTCCAGCACCGGCACGTTCAACAATTCGGCCAGGGCATTGATGGTTTCACTGCCGCCAGGCGGGCATTTGTTGATCGGCTCACCGCTGGCGATGCCTTCGGCGTACGGCTTGCATCCGGGGTGGCCACACTTGCCGCATTGGGTTTGCGGCAAGAGGGCGTCGATGCGTTGAATCAGACTCATGTTTTGATCAGTCCGCTGAATCCGAGAAAGGCCACTGCAATCAAGCCGGCACTGATCAGGTCGATCGGCAGGCCGCGAAAGGGCAGGGGCACATCATTATCGAGTGTGCGCTGGCGCAGGTCGTTGAACAGACCCAGTACCAGCCAGAAGCCCAGCCCGGCACCGAAGCTCAGGGCTGTGGCGTGAAAAAATCCCGGGTCCTCCTGGACGTTGAGCAATGCCACGCCAAGCACCCCGGCATTGCACAACAGCAACGGCCAGAGGCCCTCGAAGGAAAGTGTCGAAAACACCCGTGCAAGCAGCTTCAACAACGGGCCGATCAGCAGCGCGCTCAACGGCAGAAACACGAACAGGCGCAGCGCCGTCAACTCCAGCGGCACCAGCAGCCAATAATAGAACGCATAACCGAGCACCCCCGTGATCAGCATCAGGCAGGTCGTCGCGACGCCCAAGGCATGGACCTGGCGACGTTCGCTGGCCATCAGCGGATCGACACCCAGCGGCCAATGCAACACGAAGTTGTTGAGCAGGGCGGTGCTGATAAGCGTAAGCAGTGTTTCGGTCATGATCGTCCGTATCCGCTGCTGGATAACCCCTGTAGGAGCCAGACCTGAGAGACAGTATGGGCCAGACATGAAAATCCCACAGTCGCGCCAGGCACGACTGTGGGATCGGTTTGCGGCCTTGGCTTACTTGATCCGCTGACCAGGCTTGGCGCCGCTGTCAGGGCTGAGCAGGTAGATTTCTTCACCGCCAGGACCGGCCGCCATCACCATGCCCTCGGAAATCCCGAACTTCATTTTGCGCGGCTTGAGGTTGGCGATCATCATCGTCAGGCGACCATCGAGCTTGGACGGGTCTGGATAAGCGCTCTTGATCCCGGAGAAAACGTTGCGCTGCTCGTCACCGATGTCCAGGGTCAGGCGCAACAGCTTGTCGGCGCCCTCCACGTGCTCGGCCTTGACGATCAGGGCAACGCGCAGGTCGACTGCGGCAAAGGTGTCGAACTCGATCTCCGGCGACAGCGGATCCTTGGCCAGTTCGCCATTACCTGCAGGTATAGCTTCGCCGGTGTCGGTCTGGCTGGCGGTCAGGTCTTCTTTCGAGGCGTCGGTCATGGCCTGCACTTTTACCGGGTCGATACGGGTCATCAGCGGCTTGAACTCGTTCAACTGATGGTTGGCGAGCAAGGTCGCGTGGTCGTTCCAGGTCAGCGGCGCGACGTTGAGGAACGCCTCGGCATCGGCGGCCAGCAGCGGCAGCACCGGTTTGAGGAAAATCACCAGTTGACGGAACAGGTTGACGCCGGTGGCGCAGATGGCCTGGACTTCTTCCTGCTTGCCTTCCTGTTTGTTCAGCGACCACGGTGCTTTGTCGGCGATCCAGGCGTTGGCACGGTCGGCCAGGCCCATGATCTCGCGCATGGCGCGGGCGAAGTCGCGGGCTTCATAGGCGTCGGCGATGCTTGGCGCGGCGGCCAGGAACGCTTCGGTCAGCTCCGGCGCGGCGTTGGTCTCGACCATCACCCCGGCATTGCCCTTGTTGATGAACCCGGCGCAACGGCTGGCGATGTTGACGACTTTGCCGACCAGGTCGGAGTTGACCTTCTGCACGAAGTCTTCGAGGTTCAGGTCGAGGTCGTCGACGCCACGGCTCAGCTTGGCCGCGTAGTAGTAGCGCAGGTATTCCGGCGACAGGTGATCCAGGTAGGTCCGGGCCTTGATGAAGGTACCGCGGGACTTGGACATTTTCTGGCCGTTGACGGTCAGGTAGCCGTGTACGTTGATGCCGGTCGGCTTGCGGTAGCCCGCGCCTTCGAGCATCGCTGGCCAGAACAGGGCGTGGAAGTTTACGATGTCCTTGCCGATGAAGTGGTACAGCTCGGCGGTGGAATCCTTGCCCCAGAACGCGTCGAAATCCAGCTCCGGCGTGCGGTCGCAGAGGTTCTTGAAACTGGCCATGTAGCCGATTGGTGCGTCCAGCCACACGTAGAAATATTTGCCCGGCTCGTCGGGGATTTCAAAACCGAAGTACGGCGCATCCCGGGAGATGTCCCACTGTTGCAGGCCGGCATCCAGCCATTCGGCGATCTTGTTGGCCACGGCGTCTTGCAGGGTGCCGCTGCGTGTCCAGGATTGCAGCATTTCCTGGAAGTCCGGCAGCTTGAAGAAGAAGTGCTGGGAATCCTTGAGCACCGGGGTGGCGCCGGAGATCGCCGACTTCGGATCCTTCAGGTCGGTCGGTGCGTAGGTCGCGCCGCATTTTTCGCAGTTGTCGCCGTACTGGTCTTCGGTGCCGCATTTCGGGCAGGTGCCCTTGATGAAGCGGTCGGCCAGGAACATTTTCTTTTCCGGGTCGAAGTACTGGGTGATCGAACGCGTGGCGATGTGCCCGGCGTCGCGCAGCTTCAGGTAGATCTGGCTCGACAGCTCACGGTTTT
Source organism: Pseudomonas sp. NPDC087336 (assembly GCF_044744285.1). Lineage (NCBI taxonomy): Bacteria > Pseudomonadati > Pseudomonadota > Gammaproteobacteria > Pseudomonadales > Pseudomonadaceae > Pseudomonas > Pseudomonas sp. NPDC087336. The sequence goes on from NZ_JBIUYA010000035.1 coordinate 54,647, forward strand.
CTTCGGCGTGAGTGGAGTGGAAATTGTCGAAGTCCACCAGGAACTCGGCAAAGTCGGCGCTGTGCTCAGCCTGGACGTTGGCGATCAGTTGTTCCGGGGTGATGCCTTCCTTTTCTGCGCGCAGCATGATCGCCGAGCCGTGGGCGTCGTCGGCGCAGACATAAATGCATTGGTTGCCGCGGTGCTTCTGGAAGCGCACCCACATATCGGTCTGGATGTACTCCAGCATGTGGCCAAGGTGGATCGAACCATTGGCATAGGGCAGGGCGCTGGTGACGAGGATCTTGCGTGGCTCGGACATGGGGCTCGGCTACTTGATGAAACGGAGGTCGGCCACTATAAAGCGCCGGCAAAGATATTTCACCCCTGCAAATCGTTGCCGGGCATGCCGTCCGGAAGACAGAAGGGGTAGGATACCGCCAACTTTTCCCAGTCTTGTTTCGGAGTTGCCCATGAGCGCCGTCAATCGCGCAGCGGTGGAAGCCGTCCTTCGCCAATACACCGACCCCTATCTGAACCAGGATCCGGTCAGCGCCGGGTGCGTGCGCAACATCGAGATCCAGGGCGAGCGCGTCAGCGTGCAGCTGGAACTGGGTTATGCCGCCGGTCTGTTCAAGAGCGGTTGGGCGCAGATGCTGCAAATGGCCATTGAAGGCCTTGACGGTGTCAGCACTGCCCGCGTCGACATCACCAGTGTGATCGCCGCGCACAAGGCCCAGGCACAGGTCCCGGGCCTGGCCAACGTCAAGAACGTGGTGGCCGTGGCATCCGGCAAGGGCGGCGTGGGCAAGTCCACCACCGCCGCCAACCTCGCGCTGGCCCTGGCCCGGGAAGGCGCCAAGGTGGGGATTCTCGATGCGGACATCTACGGTCCGAGCCAGGGCATCATGTTCGGCATCGCCGAAGGCACCCGGCCGCAGATCAAGGATCAGAAATGGTTCGTGCCGATCCAGTCCCATGGCGTCGAAGTGATGTCCATGGCGTTCCTCACCGACGACAACACGCCGATGGTCTGGCGCGGGCCGATGGTCTCCGGCGCATTGCTGCAACTGGTAACGCAAACCGCGTGGGGCGACCTGGATTACCTGGTCATCGACATGCCGCCAGGCACCGGTGATATCCAGCTTACCCTGGCACAGAAAGTCCCGGTGGCCGGCGCGGTGATTGTGACCACGCCACAGGACCTGGCATTGCTGGACGCACGCAAGGGCGTGGAGATGTTCCGCAAGGTCAACATCCCGGTGTTGGGCGTGGTGGAAAACATGGCCGTGCACATCTGCTCGAACTGCGGGCATGCCGAGCATCTGTTCGGTGAGGGCGGCGGTGTGAAACTGGCCAATCAGTATGGCGTCGAGTTGCTGGCGTCGTTGCCGCTGGCGATGGCAATCCGCGAACAGGCCGATGGCGGCAAGCCAACGGTGATCGCCGAGCCGGACAGCCCGATTGCCTTGGTTTACCAGGAACTGGCCCGCCACGTCGGCGCGCGGATCGTGCTGCAGGAAGCCGCGACGCCGGCAATGCCGAACATCACCATCAGCGACGATTGAAATCTGCCGGATAACGCCGGTACCTGTGGGAGCGGGCTTGCTCGCGAATGCGGATTAACATTCAACAGATTTGTTGACTGAACCACCGCTTTCGCGAGCAAGCCCGCTCCCACATTGATTTTGTGTACGCCTTAGATCCGCAACCCGCCATCCAACTCCAGAATCCGACCGGTGTAATAGTCGTTCTCAAAGATGTAAGCCGCCGATTGGGCGATTTCTTCAGGCTTGCCCATGCGCTTGAGCGGAATCCCCGACGTTATCTTCTCCAGTGCTTCAGGTTTCATGCTCAGGGTCATTTCGGTTTCGATGAAGCCCGGTGCAATGCCGGCCACGCGAATGCCGTAGCGCGCCAGTTCCTTGGCCCAGGTCACGGTGGCCGCCGCAACACCGGCCTTGGCGGCGGAGTAGTTGGTCTGGCCAACGTTGCCGGCGCGGGAAATCGACGAGATATTGATGATCGCGCCGCTGTTGTCGAGCTCGACCATTTTCGCCGCGACCTCACGGGTGCACAGGAAAACACCGGTCAGATTGACGTCGATGACCGCCTGCCACTGGGCCAGGCTCATCTTGGTCATCTCGCCGTCCTTGACCTTGAGCAGCAGGCCGTCTCGCAAAATCCCGGCGTTGTTGATCAGGCCATGGATCGCGCCGAAGTCGTCGGCGACCTGGGCGACCATGTGGCTCACCTGCTCTTCATTGGCCACGTTGCACAAGTAGGCGCGGGCTTCGACGCCCAAGGCCGTGCAGGCAGCGACGGTGTCGTCGAGCTTTTCCTGATTCAAGTCCACGAGCGCCAGCTTCGTGCCCCTGGCGGCGAAATACTCGGCCATCGAGCGGCCTAAACCTTGGCAACCGCCCGTGATAATGATTACTTTGTCAGTGAGTTGCATTCGTATGCCCCCGGTAGCAGATCTGGTGGATTCCTTTTAGAGCGTCGCTCGATCTGCGCCTGATATGGCCTGGCTGCAGAACTGCCCCCGATCGCGTGCCGGGACTTTCCCGGGTCGCCCGTCCGTTTTTTAGACGGAATCTCTATAAGGAGTCATAAATTGAGCGTTGAAGCGGCCAAGAATGCCCGAGAATTGCTTCTCAAGGAATACCGTGGAGTGCTTTCGACGCACTCCAAGTCTATGCCAGGTTTTCCGTTTGGTTCTGTGGTGCCTTATTGCCTGGACGACGAGGGTCGACCGCTGATTTTGATCAGCCGCATCGCCCAACACACCCATAATCTGCAAAAAGACCCGAAATGCTCACTTTTTGTAGGGGAGCGTGGGGCCGAAGACGTGCAAGCCGTTGGTCGGCTGACCTACCTGGCCGAGGCCGAACAGCTTCAGGACGGGGCGGCCATCGAAGCGGCCGCCGAGCGTTATTACCGCTACTTCCCTGATTCGCAGAACTATCACCAGGCCCACGATTTCGATTTTTGGGTGCTCAAGCCTGTACGCCATCGGTACATCGGCGGTTTTGGCGCGATTCACTGGGTCAACGACCTGATCCTGGCCAACCCCTTTGCGGGCAAGGCCGAGGTGAGCATGGTCGAACACATGAACGCCGATCACGCCAAGGCCATTGCCCATTACGTCGACCTGGCCGGTCTGCCGAAAACCCCGCCGGCGCAGATGGTCGGCATCGACAGCGAAGGTATGCACCTGCGCATCGGTCAAAGTCTCCACTGGCTGCGGTTCCAGGCGCCATGTAATACGCCGACACAAGTTCGCGAGGCCTTGGTTTTCCTGGCTCACGCCGAACATTGGCCGAAAAATGCCGTGGCCGACGCTTGAATTCACGCAATGGCGACGTCATCTAGGGAAGACTGGCAAGGCATTCTTGCGTTGAGGAACCATTTGATGCGCCCTTTTTTGTTGCTCTTTCTGCTGTTCCCGGTGTTGGAGCTGTTCGTCTTCGTCAAGGTGGCAGGGTCGATCGGGTTTTTCCCGGCCCTGCTGCTGATCATTCTCGGCTCGATGTTCGGGGTGTTCGTGTTGCGTGTCGCGGGGCTGGCCACGGCGCTGCGTGCCCGTGAAAGCCTGAACCGAGGCGAACTGCCGGCCCAGACTATGCTCGAGGGCCTGATGCTGGCGTTGGCCGGAGGCCTGTTGATCCTTCCGGGTTTCATCAGCGACGCGATCGGCCTGATCATGCTGCTGCCGATCAGTCGTCGCCTGCTGGCCAATAAAATGCGCCAGCGAGCCGAGGAGCAAGCGATTCGCCAGCGTGCGTTCGCCGATGACCTCCAGCCCCGTGGCGGCCCTGTGCCACGCGAGCCACTGGGCCGCGAGCCCAATGTGATCGAAGGCGAGTTCGAACACCGCGATACCAAGTAACACCCCTATCGGCACGGCACCTTCGGGTGCCGTGTTCGTTTTCGGGAGACCGCCGTAAAAATTTTTCGATCCCCGCCCTTGTAATAAGCTTATGCGCCCTTATGTATCGGTCACCGCAAGGTTTCTGGTGATCACGCCAGACAGACTTCCGCGGTTCGCTCGACGAATCGCACCCGGCACCGCCGGACTTTGTTAAACCCGCCGGGACTACACCGGCCGATGAAAACCACAATTAGGAGAGATCGACAATGAAGCTTCGTCCTCTGCATGACCGCGTCGTCATCCGTCGCAGCGAAGAAGAAAAGAAAACCGCTGGCGGTATCGTCCTGCCAGGTTCGGCTGCTGAAAAAGCCAACAGCGGTGAAATCCTCGCTGTAGGCACCGGCCGCGTACTGGAAAACGGTGAAGTGCGTGCACTGTCCGTGAAAGTGGGCGACAAGGTTGTGTTCGGTCCTTACTCCGGCAGCAACACCGTGAAAGTCGACGGCGAAGACCTGCTGGTAATGAGCGAGAACGAAATCCTCGCTGTTATCGAAGGCTGATTACCCGCTCATTTTCCCGTTACTACAAAGTATTTAAGGAATATCGATCATGGCTGCTAAAGAAGTTAAATTCGGCGATTCCGCCCGCAAGAAAATGCTCACCGGTGTGAACGTCCTGGCTGACGCAGTAAAAGCGACCCTGGGCCCGAAAGGCCGTAACGTGATCATCGAGAAGAGCTTCGGCGCTCCGACCATCACCAAGGACGGCGTTTCCGTAGCCAAAGAAATCGAACTGGAAGACCGTTTCGAAAACATGGGCGCGCAGCTGGTCAAAGACGTTGCCTCCCGTGCCAACGATGACGCAGGCGACGGCACCACCACCGCTACCGTTCTGGCTCAATCGATCGTCAACGAAGGCCTGAAAGCCGTCGCTGCCGGCATGAACCCGATGGACCTCAAGCGCGGTATCGACAAAGCGACCATCGCAATCGTCAAAGAGCTCAAAGCCCTGTCCAAGCCATGCGCTGACACCAAGGCTATCGCTCAGGTAGGTACCATCTCCGCTAACTCCGACAACTCCATCGGCGACATCATTGCCGAAGCCATGGAAAAAGTCGGTAAAGAAGGCGTGATCACCGTTGAAGAAGGCTCGGGCCTGGAAAACGAACTGTCGGTTGTTGAAGGCATGCAGTTCGACCGTGGCTACCTGTCCCCGTACTTCGTCAACAAGCCAGAGACCATGGTCGCTGAGCTGGATGGCCCGCTGATCCTGCTGGTCGACAAAAAGATCTCGAACATCCGCGAAATGCTGCCAGTACTGGAAGCCGTTGCCAAAGCCGGCCGTCCACTGCTGATCGTGGCCGAAGACGTTGAAGGCGAAGCCCTGGCGACTCTGGTTGTGAACAACATGCGTGGCATCGTCAAAGTCGCAGCCGTCAAGGCGCCAGGCTTCGGCGACCGTCGCAAGGCCATGCTGCAGGACATCGCTGTCCTGACCGGCGGTACCGTTATCTCCGAAGAGATCGGCCTGAGCCTGGAAAGCACCACCCTGGAGCACCTGGGTAACGCCAAGCGCGTAACCCTGTCCAAGGAAAACACCATCATCGTTGACGGTGCTGGCGTTCAAGGCGACATCGAAGCACGCATCAACCAGATCCGTGCCCAGGTTGCCGAGACTTCCTCGGACTACGACCGTGAAAAACTGCAAGAGCGTCTGGCCAAGCTGTCCGGCGGCGTTGCAGTGATCAAGGTTGGCGCTGGTTCCGAAGTCGAAATGAAAGAGAAGAAAGCCCGCGTTGAAGACGCCCTGCACGCTACCCGTGCAGCCGTTGAAGAAGGCGTGGTACCTGGCGGTGGCGTAGCCCTGATCCGTGCTCTGGAAGCACTGACCGAACTGAAAGGCGACAACGCCGATCAGGACGTGGGTATCGCTGTACTGCGTCGCGCTGTTGAAGCGCCGCTGCGTCAGATCGTTGCCAACTCCGGCGACGAGCCAAGCGTAGTAGTCGACAAGGTCAAGAACGGCGAAGGCAGCTTCGGCTACAACGCTGCTACTGGCGAATACGGCGACATGATCGAAATGGGTATCCTGGACCCAACCAAGGTAACCCGTTCGGCTCTGCAAGCTGCAGCCTCGATCGGCGGTCTGATCCTGACCACCGAAGCTGCGGTAGCTGATGCACCGAAGAAAGACAGCGGTGCTGGCGGCGGCATGCCAGACATGGGCGGTATGGGCGGCATGGGCGGCATGATGTAAGCCAGCCTTACCCCTGTACTAAAAAACCCCGCCTGCGAAAGCAGGCGGGGTTTTTTATTGGCTTCAATCTGCTGTCAGGCGCTGACCGGCTCGGCCTTACTTGCAAGTTCAACCTTTACCGCCGGCCGATACAAAACCCAGTAATACGCCCCCAGGCAAATCAGCCAGCAGAACACCGCCGTCCACACGTTGTGCGAGAAAAAATGCGCCCCCTGCAGCATCCGGCCGATGGAAAACACCGAGCCCAGGGTAAAGGCGAAAACCAGCGCCGCACGCGCCATGCGTGGACGGCGATCACGCAACACGAAGAACAGCGCAAACAGGGTGAAACCGGTCGCGGCATGACCGCCAGGCCAGCAACGGCCCGGTTTTTCCGTGGCCGGACGCGGGCTCAACAATTCGCTGTAGGTCTCGTGACCGCCGAATTGCTCAAGGCTCCACGGGCATTGCACCGCCGTCACCGCTTTCATCGGCGTGACGAAGGAAGTCGCCAGCCCCAGGGACAGTACCAGGCAGCCCAATTCGCGCTTGAACGGTTTGAGCCGGGTCATGAACCACGAACCGGCAAAACCGAGGATAGCCAGCACCGAAAAGGCGATGACCACTTGCTTGGCCCGATCATGCAGGATGGTTTCCAGGAAATAACTGTGTCGCCCGATAAAAGCCCCGGCGACCGGGTCGTAGAACAGCCTGGCCAGGTCCATGTCCAGGGTCGTCAGTTCGAGCAATATCAAAATGATTGCTGCAAAGGCAGGAACACCCAGGCACACCCAGAAGTTGAGCGGTCGGGAAGCGGGGCGTGCAGAGATCGAAACCATGGCGAATCCTTGGTCAGTATAATGTTCTTGAATACGCAGGCGCGCGGAGTCTGAGCTCGATCCTGTCGTCAACTTGTGAGCCGATAGTGAAAAAAACGTTGAGGCTTGAGCCGGCCATTTCGCCAGACAGTCCACTGCACACAACTCTGGCCCTGAGCCACACTTGGCCTTAAGCTGCGCGGGCCAAGACGGCCGTTACTGTGTACGGAGAAGGTGCCCATGCGAATTTTATTGGTTGAAGACAACCGCGATATCCTGGCCAACCTGGCCGATTACCTGGGGCTCAAAGGCTATACCGTGGATTGCGCACAGGACGGGTTGTCAGGCTTGCATCTGGCGGCCACCGAGCATTACGACTTGATCGTGCTCGATATCATGCTGCCCGGCATCGACGGTTACACCCTGTGCAAACGCCTGCGCGAAGATGCCCGGCGCGACACGCCGGTGATCATGCTCACCGCGCGCGATCAACTGGACGACCGCCTGCAGGGCTTCAAGTCCGGTGCCGACGATTACCTGATCAAACCCTTCGCCTTGTCTGAACTGGCGGCGCGGGTCGAAGCCGTGATGCGGCGCGCCCAGGGCGGCGGTCGCCGGACCTTGCAGGTCGGCGACCTGAGTTATGACCTCGACACGCTGGAAGTCACCCGCGAAGGCCGATTGCTCAAGCTCAACCCGGTGGGCCTGAAGTTGCTGGCGGTACTGATGCAGAAAAGCCCGCATGTACTGCGCCGCGAAATCCTTGAAGAGGCCCTGTGGGGCGATGACTGCCCGGACAGCGACAGCCTGCGCAGCCACGTCCATCAATTGCGCCAGGTGATCGACAAGCCGTTCGCCAAGCCGCTGCTGCAAACCGTCCACGGTGTGGGTTACCGCCTGGCCGAGGGGCGTGATGGAGTTTAAACAGAGCCTTGCTCAACGGATCATCATTGCCTTTGCGCTGATGAGCGCCCTGGTGGCGGGTGCCTTTGCCATGGGCATCGTCTTCACCGTGCACCTGGTGGAAGAAAAACTGATCTCGGCGGGCCTGGGCGGCGATCTGCAGCGTCTGTTGCTGATGGACAACGTTTCGGACTGGAGCCATCGCCCGGAACCGGACCAGTTGTTCTATTTCAGCGGCGGGCCGGGTGATTTCGAGTTGCCCAAGGATTTGCGGCATCTGGATTCGGGCTTCCATGAGGTCTTCCGCGAGCAGCTGTCGTACCACGCGATGGTCGAGATCGTCGATGGCCGGCGGTATGTGCTGTTGCAGGACCAGAGTGACTTCGAAGAACGCGAGCGGGTGCTGTTTGCCGTAGTGCTGGTGGGCTTCGTGCTGAGTCTGACGCTGGCGGTGTTCCTCGGCTGGGTGCTGGCCCGCAAGGTGATGGCGCCGGTGGTAAGGCTGGCGCGCCAGGTACGTCATCGCGATCAGTTGCTGGGGCTGGCACCGCCACTGGCGCCGGATTATGCGGCTGATGAAGTGGGCGAGCTGGCCGTGGCCTTCGACGCTACCCTTGGCCGTTTGCGCCAGGCGCTGACCCGCGAACGCATGTTCACCAGTGACGTCAGCCATGAACTGCGTACGCCCTTGATGGTGCTAGCCAGTTCCTGCGAGTTGTTGTTGGAAAACCCCGGTATCGATCAGCGCGGCCGTGCCCAGGTAGAGCGGATTGCCCGCGCCAGTGAAGAAATGCGCGAGTTGGTACAGACCTTCCTGATGCTGGCCCGCGCTCAGCGCGAAGATGCCGGCATGTCTGCGCAGCAAACGCTGGGCGAAGTGGCCGATGGCTTGATCAACCTGTGGCGCGGACCGATCGAAGCCAAAGGTCTCAAGTTGATCGTGGACCAGGGAACCCCAAACAAAACTCGTTACAACGCAACGCTCCTGCATGCGGTCATGGGCAACCTGCTGCGTAACGCCCTGCATTACACCGACCGGGGGTTTATCCGCCTGAGCCTGATGCCCATGGGGTTCATGGTCGAGGACAGTGGGGTGGGCATTCCCGAGGAAAAACGCGAAGCGATGTTCGAACCTTTCGTGCGCGGTAACGAGAAACGCGGAGAAGGTCTCGGGCTTGGGCTATCGTTAGTACAACGGATTTGTGAAAACCAGGGCTGGAGCGTCAGCCTGACGACCATGGAACCCAATGGCTGTCGTTTTCAGGTTCAGTTCAACACCTCGAATGCGAGTTGATCGGCCGATAGCGGGTCGATCGAAATCTTCGCCTTTGTAAAACTTCGAAACGATTCGAGGTTTCCCATTACAAATTTTTCACAATCACATGACCTGGCACCGACATATCGCTACCTAAGGTGGTCGGTGTCAGAAGCTCAGGAGACATTGAAGATGGTGGATGGACCGATCAAACTGGATTTTTCCAACAAATACGACGATCAACACGCCCAACGTTACCTGCAAAAACATAAGGATGGCGTGGGTCGCCGCCTGTCCCACTGGCGTGACGTACAAATGGCGCGCAAGGCGCTGGCGTTGGTCGGCGAGCCGGGCCTGGTCCTCGATCTGCCATGCGGCGCGGGGCGTTTCTGGCCAATGCTGGCGGAAAAACCCAACCGCGTGATCATCGGTGCCGACAATTCCGAGTCCATGATCAAGATCGCTACACAGTCGCAACCGGCTGAAGTGGTGAAACGGGTACAACCCTTGCAGACGTCTGCATTCGACATCGCCTTGCCGGATAACGCCGTCGACAGTATTTTCTGCATGCGTTTGCTTCACCACATCGGTGAAGCCGAGCATCGACTGGCGATCTTGCGTGAATTCGAGCGTGTCAGCCGTGACAGCGTCATTCTCTCGCTATGGGTCGACGGCAACTTCAAGGCCTGGAAACGCAAGCGCGCGGAGAGAACCCGTGGGCAAGAAGGTTACCAAAATCGATTTGTGTTACCGGCGGATGTTGTAGAAAAAGAATTTGAGCAGGCAGGTTTCCGTATCCAGGAACGTATCGACTTTTTGCCGCTCTATGCCATGTGGCGAGTTTACGTATTACGCAAGAGGTAACAGATGGCAGAGCAGTGTGCAGCAGGATCGGGCCTGGCTTCCCAGGACCGCTTCGATTACTTCTGGAATCAGCGCGGAGAATGGGTGGAAGAGCCCAACGTCCGGCGCGGTGGTGAGAGTGGCGTGCAGCGCCTCATGGGCAGTGATGGACAACTGCTCTACGTAAAACGCCAGACCGGCCATATCCATCGGGGTCTCTTGCACCCTTTCGGACGGCCGACGGTGTTGCGCGAGCGTGATGCACTCACCGGCGTACGCCTGCTCGGTGTGCGAGTTCCGGAAATCGTTTTCTGCGAAGCTCAACGCGATCCCGTGCACAAGTGGCGCGCATTGCTGGTGACCAAGTCCCTGGACGGCTTCCAGGAAATCGAGCATTGGTACGCCGGTGGCGGACGCGAGCGCCATGGTGAGGTCGTGCACGATCGCGTGCTCAAGGACCTGGCCGAGAACCTGGCGCGCATGCACAAGGGTCGTTGGCAGCACAGCTGCATCTATATCAAGCACGTATTCGTTCGCGTCACCGGTGAGGGCGAGGCTGCCAAAGTCGAGGTTGCCCTGATCGATCTGGAGAAATGCCGGCAGCGATTGAGTGCTCGGCAGGCGGCTGCTCATGACATGAAGCAGCTGCGCCGCCACTCGTCATTCAGCTCCACGGACTGGAAGAAACTCGTCTATTTTTATGAGACGGCGTTTGGCAGCGCTATCAAAGGTTTATAGCAATGAAACTTGAAGTTGCGCGAGGTTTGTTTCTGATAGGAGCCTTGGCAGTTGCTTCACTCGCGGTGGCGGCATGGGAGCAGCCCCGCACGCAAGTCTTAAGTTCAGTACACAGTGATGCGCACTGTCCGTTGCCACGGGTTGCCAAGGCATCCGTCGCGACTCAACCCGATCATGATTTGTTGCTGTTCATGTTCGGACTTTCTCAAGGATTGAGGCCGCAAAGTTGAACAGATTGAAGCCCAAATAAAAGGCCTCGCTGATGCGAGGCCTTTTTTGTTTCCGACTCTGATCGTTCCCACGCTCTGCGTCACTAGTGTCCGGTAAAAACCGAAGGGGGAGCTTGCTCCCCCTTGCTGTTGGCGCTTGTCAGCCATAATCAGACTTTTCGGACTCGATTTT
>NZ_JBIUYA010000036.1:0-65065 GCF_044744285.1 Pseudomonas sp. NPDC087336
AAAATCGAGTCCGAAAAGTCTGATTATGGCTGATGATCGCCAACAGCAAGGGGGAGCAAGCTCCCCCTTTGGTTTTTATCGGACACTAGTGACGCAGAGCGTGGGAACGATCAGCAGTTGTATTCGTTAGCCTAAAAGTTCGCGCAGGACTTGAGTGAAGGCGCGGCTGCTTTCCTCTTCCCCGGCATGACGCCCGTCACGCACGACCCACTGGCCATTGACCAGCACATCACGCACCTGACGATCGCCACCGGCAAACAACCAGCGATTCAGGATTCCATCGCCGCTCGCTGTGGCCAGGTATGGATCGCTGCCGTCCAGCACCAGCCAGTCCGCACGCTTGCCAACCTCCAATGCACCAATCGGTTGCCCCAACGCCTGCGCGCCGCCGTCCAGTGCTGCGTCGAACAGGGTGCGGCCGACCATCGGCTGTTGCGCGCCATACAAACGGTTACGGCGTTGATCGCGCAGTCGTTGCCCGTATTCCAGCCAGCGCAGTTCTTCCACCACGCTCAACGACACATGGCTGTCGGAGCCGATGCCCATGCGCCCGCCCTGGGCGAGAAAATCCACTGCGGGGAAAATCCCGTCGCCCAGGTTGGCCTCGGTGGTCAGGCACAGGCCGGCGACGGCGCGACTCTTGGCCATCAGCGTGACTTCTTCCGGGTTGGCGTGGGTGGCATGGACCAGGCACCAGCGCTGATCGACTTCGGTATTTTCATACAGCCATTGCAGCGGACGACGGCCGCTCCAGCTCAGGCAGTCGTCGACTTCCTTCTGCTGTTCGGCGATGTGAATGTGCACCGGGCATTGCTTGTCGCTGGCCGCCAGCACTTCACTGATCTGTTGCGGTGTGACCGCGCGCAATGAGTGGAAACACAAACCCAGGGATTGGGCTTTCTGCTGAGCCAGCAGGGGTTGCAGGCGCGATTGCAGCTTCAGGTAATTCTCGGTGCTGTTGATGAAGCGGCGCTGGCCGTCGTTCGGGCTCTGGCCACCGAAACCGGAATGACTGTAGAGCACTGGCAGCAGGGTCAGGCCAATACCGGCTTCGCTGGCGGCCTGGCTGATGCGCAGGGCCAGTTCAGCCGGGTCGGCATAAGGCTGGCCGTTGTGGTCATGGTGCACATAATGAAATTCCGCGACCGAGGTGTAGCCGGCCTTGAGCATTTCGATGTACAGCTGGCGGGCGATGACGCCGAGTTGCTGCGGGCTGATTTTTCCGACGAGGCGATACATCAGGTCGCGCCAGGTCCAGAAACTGTCATTCGGGTTGCCTGCCACTTCCGCCAACCCGGCCATGGCCCGCTGGAAGGCGTGGGAGTGCAGGTTCGGCATACCTGGCAGCAGCGGGCCGCTCAACCGTTCGGCGTCATCTGCATGGGAATCGGCCTGGATATGGGTCAGGACGCCATCGGCGCTGACCTCAAGACGTACATTGTTGGCCCATCCGTTAGGCAGCAGCGCGCGTTCGGCAAAGAAGGCGGACATGGTTCAGCACCCCATCGTGTGTTATTTGTATATACATATACAGACGTTTGCCTGCCCGGTAAACTCCGGCAAGCTAGCAATCTTTACTAAACGACCAAGGATTAACCGTGCCGACTCCGCCTCCAGTCTCTCCGTTGGCCGCGAACATGGGCGACAGTCCGGCGCCCTTGTACGCCCGCGTGAAACAGATGATCACCCAGCAAATCGACAGTGGTAACTGGCCGCCGCACTACCGCGTTCCGTCGGAAAGCGAGCTGGTCAGCCAGCTGGGTTTCAGCCGCATGACCATCAACCGCGCCTTGCGCGAGATGACCGCCGACGGTCTGTTGGTGCGCATGCAAGGTGTTGGCACCTTCGTCGCCGAGCCGAAAAGCCAGTCCGCCCTGTTTGAAGTGCACAACATCGCCGACGAAATTGCCTCCCGTGGCCATCGCCACACCTGCAAGGTGATAACCCTTGAAGAAGAGGCTGCCGGCTCCGAGCGTGCCCTGGCGCTGGACATGCGCGAAGGCCAGAAAGTGTTCCACTCGTTGATCGTGCACTTCGAAAACGACATTCCGGTGCAAATCGAAGACCGTTTCGTCAACGCGCTGGTGGCGCCCGACTACCTCAAGCAAGACTTCACCCTGCAAACGCCATACGCCTATCTGAACCAGGTCGCGCCGCTGACCGAAGGCGAGCACGTGGTCGAGGCGATTCTGGCCGAGCCGTCCGAGTGCAAGTTGCTGCAGATTGAAAAAGGCGAGCCGTGCCTGCTGATCCGTCGCCGCACCTGGTCGGGGCGTCAGCCGGTGACCGCCGCTCGCTTGATTCACCCAGGTTCCCGTCATCGTCTGGAAGGACGCTTTCATAAATGAGCAGTTTGAAAGTTTTACGCGCCAAAGATTACCCGCGCATGCCGTGGAAAAACGGTGGCGGCAGTACCGAAGAAATCACCCGCGATGCCGGGACTGGCCTGGATGGTTTCGGCTGGCGCCTGTCGATTGCCGACATCGGCGAGTCAGGCGGGTTTTCCACCTTCGCCGGATATGAGCGAATCATCACCGTGTTGCAGGGCGACGGCATGACCTTGTCGGTCGACGGTCAGGTCACGCGGCCATTGCTACCGATCGATCCATTTGCCTTCAGCGGCGAGAGTCAGGTGTCGTGCACCTTGTTGGGTGGGCCGATCCGCGATTTCAACCTGATATACGCGCCGCAGCGTTACAGCGCACGGCTGCAATGGCTGAGCGGTGAGCAGCGGTTTTTCAGTGAGGCGGGGATTGTGCTGGTGTTCAGTGTGAGCGAGGCGCTTGAGGTGAAGGTCGGTAACAATGCATCGCAGCTTGGTCGTCATGATTGCCTGCAACTTGTTGGTAACACCGGTCTGCTGGAAGTCTCCAGCAATGGTGCTTGCTGCGTGATTGAGCTGTCTGTGCGTTGATTAACTGCTAAACATATCTCATGTGGCGAGGGGATAAATCCCCTCGCCACAAAAGCAATCACCTTTCCTGTTTCCCATCGCGCACCACTTTGTTACCGAACGCCCCAGCGTGGCGCAAAACCACGTTCAAGTAACAACGCCACCCCTCTTCAAAAAATCCCCTCGAAAATTTTCATCTACGCCGCAACCCTTGATCCAGGCGCTCTCCAGCCATTTCAGTATTTTTCTTGAATGCTCATCCAACAAGTTGGCCGCTTGATTGCATATGCTTGTATGTACAAGTAAAGACGTATGCGTATGAGTCGATCGAGACTCCCCGCAACGTCCACTGATTCGCTTGTGTCGCCTTAACGCGCACAGGCTGGCTTACCCACCGCCAGGGTTGGTTTGGATTGATCGCTGAGGAGTCTTTTTCGTGACTGACAATACCCAGAAAACTACCAAGTTTCGTGACGTTGAAATTCGTGCCGCCCGCGGTAACAAGCTGACCGCCAAGAGCTGGCTGACCGAAGCGCCGTTGCGCATGCTGATGAACAACCTCGACCCGGAAGTTGCCGAGAACCCTAAAGAACTGGTGGTTTACGGTGGCATCGGTCGTGCGGCACGTAACTGGGAATGCTACGACAAGATCGTCGAGAGCCTGACCAACCTGAACGACGACGAGACCCTGCTGGTGCAATCCGGTAAGCCGGTCGGCGTGTTCAAGACCCACGCCAATGCCCCGCGCGTACTGATCGCCAACTCTAACCTGGTGCCAAAGTGGGCCAGCTGGGAACACTTCAACGAACTGGACGCCAAAGGCCTGGCCATGTACGGCCAGATGACCGCCGGCAGCTGGATCTACATCGGCAGCCAGGGCATCGTCCAAGGCACTTACGAAACCTTCGTCGAAGCCGGCCGCCAGCACTACAACGATGACCTGAAAGGTCGTTGGGTCCTGACCGCAGGCCTCGGTGGCATGGGTGGCGCTCAGCCTCTGGCGGCAACCCTGGCCGGTGCGTGCTCGCTGAACATTGAATGCCAGCAGGTCAGCATCGATTTCCGTCTGAAAAGCCGCTATGTCGATGAGCAAGCCAAAGACCTCGACGACGCGCTGGCGCGTATCGACAAATACACCAAGGAAGGCAAAGCGATCTCGATCGCGCTGCTCGGTAACGCCGCTGAAATCCTGCCGGAACTGGTCCGTCGCGGCGTGCGCCCGGACATGGTCACCGACCAGACCAGCGCCCACGACCCCCTCAACGGTTACCTGCCAGCTGGCTGGACCTGGGACGAATATCGCGCTCGCGCCAAGACCGAACCGGCTGCGGTGATCAAGGCCGCCAAGCAATCGATGGCTGTGCACGTCAAGGCGATGCTCGCCTTCCAAAAACAAGGCATCCCGACCTTCGACTACGGCAACAACATCCGTCAGATGGCCCAGGAAGAAGGCGTGGAAAACGCATTCGACTTCCCGGGTTTCGTACCGGCCTACATCCGCCCACTGTTCTGCCGTGGCATCGGCCCGTTCCGTTGGGCTGCGCTGTCGGGTAACGCCGAAGACATCTACAAGACCGACGCCAAGGTAAAAGAGCTGATCCCGGACGACGCCCACCTGCACAACTGGCTGGACATGGCGCGCGAGCGCATCAGCTTCCAGGGTCTGCCGGCGCGTATCTGCTGGGTTGGCCTGGGCCTGCGCGCCAAGCTGGGCCTGGCGTTCAACGAAATGGTGCGCAGCGGTGAGCTGTCGGCGCCCATCGTGATCGGTCGCGACCACCTGGACTCCGGTTCTGTTTCCAGCCCGAACCGCGAAACCGAGTCGATGCAGGACGGTTCCGATGCCGTGTCCGACTGGCCACTGCTCAACGCCCTGCTCAACACCGCAAGCGGCGCGACCTGGGTGTCCCTGCACCACGGCGGCGGCGTCGGCATGGGCTTCTCCCAGCACTCGGGCATGGTGATTGTCTGCGACGGTACCGATGAAGCGGCCGAGCGTATCGCGCGCGTGCTGCACAACGACCCGGCGACGGGCGTCATGCGCCACGCCGATGCCGGTTACCAGATCGCGATCGACTGCGCGAAGGAGCAGGGGCTGAACCTGCCGATGATCACCGGTAAATAAACAAACCTGTTGGGGCTGGCTTGCCAGCGATGGCGGCGGCATCGTCGGAATTGATGTTGATCATGCCGATGTCATCGCGGGCAAGCCCGCTCCCACAGGTGGCGAGTAACCCAGACAGAACAATTAAAACAATCCACAGAGGTTGAACCATGGCTGCTACTGACGAGCGTGCAGGCAACAAACCGTTGATCGAGAAACGTTCGATCGACTACATCCCGGAAGCGGAAAGACACGGTCGTCTGTTTAGCCAGTTCACCCTGTGGATGGGTGCCAACCTGCAAATCACCGCGATTGTCACCGGGGCCCTGGCCGTGGTGCTGGGCGGTGACGTGTTCTGGTCGTTGATCGGTCTGCTGATCGGGCAAGTGCTCGGCGGCGGCGTAATGGCGTTGCATGCCGCGCAAGGCCCCAAGCTTGGCCTGCCGCAAATGATCTCCAGCCGCGTGCAGTTCGGCGTGTATGGTGCGGCGATCCCGATCGTGCTGGTGTGCCTGATGTACCTCGGTTTCACCGCAACAGGGACCGTGCTTTCCGGCCAGGCGCTGGGCCAGTTGTTTGGCGTCAGCGACAGCGTCGGGATCCTCATCTTCGCCAGTGTCATCGTGTTGGTCACGGTGCTCGGTTATCGGGTGATCCATTGGATCGGCCGTGTTGCCAGTGTCATTGGTGTGATTGCCTTTGTTTACCTGTTCAGCCGTCTGATGAGCCAGGTTGACGTTGGCGCACTGTTGCAGATCCGCCACTTCAGCTGGAGCAGCTTCCTGCTCGCGGTGTCGCTTGCGGCGTCCTGGCAAATCGCTTTCGGCCCTTACGTGGCTGACTATTCACGTTACCTGCCGAGCAAGACTTCCTCGGTGAAAACCTTTTTTGCCGCTGGCGCAGGTTCGGTGATTGGTGCACAGGTGGCGATGATCCTCGGCGTGTTCGCTGCCGCTTCGGCCAACGGGCAATTCGCCGGTCACGAAGTGGCCTACATCGTCGGCCTGGGCGGTACCGGTGCCACTGCTGCGCTGCTGTACTTCAGCATCGCGTTCGGCAAGGTCACCATTTCCACACTGAACTCATACGGCAGCTTCATGTGCATCGCGACCATCATCAGCGGTTTCCGTGGTGAGCTGAAAGTAACGCGCTTGCAGCGTCTGGTGTTCGTGCTGGGCATCGTCGGTGCTGCGACCCTGATGGCATTGCTCGGCCAGCACTCGTTCCTTGGTGCGTTCAAGTCCTTCATCCTGTTCCTGCTGGCGTTCTTTACGCCATGGAGCGCGATCAACCTGGTGGACTACTACTGCATCACCCGCGAGCGTTATGACGTGCCTGCGCTGGCCGATCCGAACGGTCGCTACGGTCGTTGGAACACCCTCGGTATCAGCGTCTACGTTTTCGGTGTGCTGGTGCAGTTGCCGTTCATCGCCACCAAGTTCTATACCGGTCCGCTGGTGGACGCCCTGGGTGGTGTGGATATTTCCTGGATTATCGGTCTGGTGATTCCCGCAGCCCTGTATTACGTGTGTGCGAAAAAATGGCACGGAGCAGTACCTGATCACCTGATTCTGCCGGTCGAGCAGGACAGCGTTGTACAACCTGAAACAAGCGGGGCCGGTCGCGCTGCGGCGCAGGCCTGATTGGACGTGGACAGGGCTGGATGCCTCTTGACTGCCGTAAGCCAATTCATGATTAGGAGCGTCACTACAATGAAATCGAACAAGACCCTGCTGACCACATTGCTTTCCATGGGCCTGCTGGCCAGTGCCGGCGCCACTCAGGCGGCGGGTTGGTGCGAGTCAGGCAAGCCGGTGAAATTCGCCGGCCTGAACTGGGAAAGCGCCATGCTGCTGACCGACGTGATGCAAGTCGTGTTGGAAAAAGGCTACGACTGCAAGACCGACAGCCTGCCAGGTAACTCCATCACCATGGAAAACGCCCTGAGCAGCAACGATATCCAGGTGTTCGCCGAAGAGTGGGTCGGCCGCAGCGAGGTCTGGAACAAGGCTGAGAAGGCCGGCAAGGTCGTCGGTGTCGGCGCTCCGGTCGTCGGCGCCATCGAAGGCTGGTACGTGCCGCGCTACGTGATCGAAGGCGATGCCAAGCGCAAGCTGGAACCCAAGGCCCCGGACCTGAAAAACATCGCTGACCTGGGCAAATACTCCGCCGTGTTCAAGGACGCCGAAGAGCCATCAAAAGGGCGTTTCTACAACTGCCCGGCCGGCTGGACCTGTGAGCTGGACAACAGTGAAATGCTGAAAAGCTATGGTCTGGAAAGCACCTACACCAACTTCCGCCCAGGCACCGGCCCGGCGCTGGATGCCGCCGTGCTGTCGAGCTACAAACGTGGCGAGCCGATCCTGTTCTACTACTGGTCGCCAACGCCGTTGATGGGCCAGGTCGACGTGGTGAAACTCGAAGAAAAACCCGGCGTGAACAAGACCGTGACCATCAAGGTCGGCCTGTCCAAGACTTTCCACGAACAAGCACCGGAACTGGTGGCCGTGCTGGAAAAGGTCAACGTGCCAATCGACCTGCTGAACCAGAACCTGGGCCGCATGACCAAAGAGCGGATCGAGTCGCCAAAACTGGCCAAGATCTTCTTGAAGGAACATCCTGAAGTCTGGCACGCCTGGGTAAGTGAAGACGCAGCCAAGAAAATCGACGCGGCCTTGTAGGTTGGGCTTCTCCGGCTGTCGCCAGCGGCAGTCGGCTGCTTGATCGCAACCCCTTGATTGAGAGTCTCTTATGTTTCCCGAAAGCTTTACCTTCTCCATCGCCGACTGGGTCAACGGTTGGGTCGATTCGCTGGTCACCAACTACGGCGATGTGTTCCGCAGCATCTCCGATACCCTGTTGTGGGCCATCGTCAATCTTGAGGGGCTGCTGCGTGCGGCGCCCTGGTGGCTGATGCTGGCGATCGTGGCGGGCGTTGCCTGGCACGCGACCCGCAAAGTGGTGACCACCGCCGTCATCGTCGGTTTGCTGTTCCTGGTGGGCGCGGTCGGCCTCTGGGACAAGTTGATGCAGACCCTGGCTCTGATGATGGTGGCCACGGTCATTTCGGTGCTGATCGGCATCCCGCTGGGCATCCTCTCGGCCCGCAGCAATCGCCTGCGTTCGGTGTTGATGCCGTTGCTGGACATCATGCAGACCATGCCGAGCTTCGTGTACCTGATTCCGGTGCTGATGCTGTTCGGCCTGGGCAAGGTCCCGGCGATTTTCGCCACCGTGATCTACGCCGCGCCACCGCTGATCCGCCTGACCGACCTGGGTATTCGCCAGGTTGACGGCGAAGTGATGGAAGCCATCAACGCCTTCGGTGCCAACCGTTGGCAGCAACTGTTCGGTGTGCAATTGCCGCTGGCTCTGCCAAGCATCATGGCCGGGATCAACCAGACCACCATGATGGCCCTGTCGATGGTGGTGATCGCCTCGATGATCGGTGCCCGTGGCCTGGGTGAAGACGTGCTGGTGGGGATTCAGACCCTCAACGTCGGACGCGGCCTGGAAGCCGGCCTGGCGATCGTGATTCTGGCAGTGGTGATCGACCGCATTACACAGGCGTATGGTCGCGCACGGCATGAGGTGAGCAAATGAACAACGCAACCGTGAGCAAGATCGAAGTCAAGAACGTCTTCAAGATTTTCGGCAACCGCGCCAAGGATGCCCTGGCGATGGTTGGCCAGGGCAAGACCAAGGATCAGGTGCTGTCCGAAACCGGCTGCGTGGTCGGCGTGAACGATTTGTCCCTGAGCATCGGCAGCGGCGAGATCTTCGTGATCATGGGCCTTTCCGGTTCCGGCAAATCCACCCTGGTGCGCCACTTCAACCGCCTGATCGACCCGACCAGCGGCGCGATCCTGGTGGACGGCGTGGACATCCTGCAATACGACATGGAAGCGCTGCGCGAATTTCGCCGGCGCAAGATCAGCATGGTGTTCCAGAGCTTCGGCCTGCTGCCGCACAAGAGCGTGCTGGACAACGTCGCCTACGGCTTGAAAATCCGTGGCGAGAGCAAGCAGATGTGCGCCGAGCGCGCGCTGCACTGGATCAACACCGTGGGCCTCAAGGGCTACGAAAACAAGTACCCGCACCAGCTCTCCGGCGGCATGCGCCAGCGTGTAGGTTTGGCCCGGGCGTTGGCGGCGGACACTGACATCATCCTGATGGACGAAGCCTTCAGCGCCCTCGACCCGTTGATTCGCGCGGAGATGCAGGACCAGTTGCTGGAACTGCAAAAGACCCTGCACAAGACCATCGTCTTCATCACCCACGACCTCGACGAGGCCGTGCGCATCGGCAACCGCATCGCGATCCTCAAGGACGGCCGCCTGATCCAGGTCGGCACGCCGAAAGAGATCCTGCATTCGCCAGCGGACGAGTATGTCGACCGGTTCGTGCAGCGGCGGGCGGCGGTGGTGTGATGATCGTTCCCACGCTCTGCGTGGGAATGCATCCCGTGACGCTCTGCGTCACCCATGCGCAGAGCCCGAGCCTTGTGTTGATATCGGGACGCGGAGCGTCCCAGGCGGCATTCCCACGCAGAGCGTGGGAACGATCAAGTTCAAGAGGTTAATGATGTCCCAGGCTGAAAAAATCGTTATCGCCGATGCCCCGTTGCGTTGGCAGGATGTGGTTGCCGTAGCCCGCCATGGCGCACAGTTTGAGCTGTCGGCGCAGGCTTGGGCACGCATTGAAAATGCGCAAGCGATCGTCCAGCGCATCGTCGCCAGCGGCGAACGCGCCTATGGCGTGAACACTGGCCTGGGCGCCTTGTGCAACGTGTCGCTCAAAGACGAACAATTGAGCCAACTGTCGCGCAATACCCTGCTCAGTCACGCCTGTGGCGTTGGCGCACCGCTGGCCGACGAGCAGACCCGCGCCATCATGTGTGCGGCGATCCTCAACTTCACCCAAGGCAAGTCTGGCGTGCATCGTCGGGTGGTCGAAGCCTTGCTGGCGCTGCTCAATCGCGGCATCACCCCGCAAGTGCCGTCCCAGGGTTCGGTCGGCTACCTGACCCACATGGCCCACATCAGCATCGCCCTGCTGGGCGTCGGCAACGTCAGCTATCGCGGGCAAGTCGTGTCGGCGCAACAGGCACTGGCCGAAGAAGGCCTGCAACCGGTTCAACTCGGCGCCAAGGACGGTCTGTGCCTGGTCAACGGCACGCCGTGCATGAGCGGCCTCAGCTGCCTGGCGATTGCCGACGCCACGCGCCTGCTGCAATGGGCCGACGTGATCAGCGCCATGAGCTTCGAGGCCCAGCGTGGGCAGATCGCAGCGTTCGATGCCGAGATCATCGCGCTCAAGCCGCATCCGGGCATGCAACGGGTCGGGATCAACCTGCGTGCGTTGCTCGATGGCAGTGAAGTGATCGCCCAGAGCAAAGGCATTCGTACCCAGGATGCATTGAGCATCCGCTCGATTCCGCAGGTGCACGGCGCCGCTCGCGATCAGCTCGATCACGCGATCAAGCAAGTCGAAACCGAACTCAATGGCTGCACCGACAACCCGTTGCTGTTGGGGGTGCCAGACAACTTCCGCGTCATGTCCCAGGCCAACCCTCACGGGCAATCAGTGGCGCTGGCGGCGGATCTACTGGCCATCGCCATGGCGGAAATCGGCTCCATCGCCGAGCGTCGCCTGGACCGTTTGATCAACCCGCACGTCAGCGGTCTGCCGGCATTCCTGGTGGCCAATCCGGGGGTGAACTCCGGGATGATGATCGTGCAGTACGTCGCTGCCTCGCTGTGCGCGGAGAACCGTCAACTGGCGCAACCGGCAGTGCTCGATAACTACGTGACTTCAGGCTTGCAGGAAGACCACCTGAGCATGGGCACCAACGCCGCGCTGAAGCTGCATCGCGCGCTGGAAAATTGCACGCAGATTCTCGCCATCGAGTACCTGCTGGCGGCCCAGGCCTTTGAATTTCTCAAAGAGCAGCGCTTTGGCGCCGGTACCGATGCGGCATGGCGTCTGTTGCGTGAGCGCGTGCCTGCCTACGATCAGGACCGCTGGCTGGCGCCGGACATCGCCGCCGCCGCTGGCGTGTTGAAAGACCCGATTTTGTTGCAAAAGGCGTTACCGAATCTCAACTGATTTCCCTACAAAACCAGCGTGCCAAGGCGCCAGCCCCCTCAAAAAAGGGGGAAGCGACGGACAACGGAATTATCCGGAGCGTCTGGTAGTTAATAACAAACTCTCAAAAGGAGCATGAAATGACTGCGCTTAATTTGATTCCTGGCCAACTGAGCCTTGCCCAACTGCGTGATGTTTATCAGCAACCGGTCAAAATCACCCTCGACCACAGCGCTGCGGCCCAGATCGAAGCCAGTGTTGCCTGCGTGGAGCAGATCCTCGCCGAAAACCGCACTGCCTACGGCATCAACACCGGATTCGGCCTGCTGGCCTCGACCCGCATCGCCAGCGAAGACCTGGAAAACCTGCAGCGCTCGCTGGTGCTGTCCCACGCCGCCGGTGTCGGTGAGCCGATCAGCGATGCGTTGGTGCGTCTGGTCATGGTGCTCAAGGTCAACAGCCTGAGCCGTGGGTTCTCCGGCATCCGCCGTGTGGTGATCGACGCGCTGATCGCCTTGATCAACGCCGAGGTTTATCCGCATATTCCGCTCAAAGGTTCGGTCGGTGCGTCCGGCGACCTGGCACCGTTGGCGCACATGTCGCTGGTGTTGCTGGGCGAAGGCAAGGCGCGCTACAAGGGCGAGTGGATGGAAGCCACCGAAGCGCTGAAAGTCGCCGGCCTGACGCCGCTGACCTTGGCCGCGAAAGAAGGCCTGGCGCTGCTCAACGGCACGCAAGTTTCCACCGCATTTGCCCTGCGTGGTCTGTTTGAAGGCGAAGACCTGTTCGCCGGCGCCCTGGCCCTGGGTGGCCTGACCGTCGAAGCCGTGCTGGGTTCGCGCTCGCCATTCGATGCGCGCATTCATGCCGCCCGCGGCCAGAAAGGCCAGATCGATGCCGCTGCCGCTTACCGCGATCTGCTGGGCGAGCGCAGTGAAATCTCCGATTCGCACCAGAACTGCGAAAAGGTCCAGGACCCGTACTCCCTGCGTTGCCAGCCGCAAGTCATGGGCGCCTGCCTGACCCAGTTCCGCCAGGCCGCCGAAGTGCTGGCGATCGAAGCCAACGCTGTCTCCGACAACCCGCTGGTGTTCGCCGCCGAAGGTGACGTGATTTCCGGCGGCAACTTCCACGCCGAACCGGTGGCCATGGCCGCTGACAACATGGCCTTGGCCATCGCTGAAATCGGCTCCCTGAGCGAGCGTCGCATCTCGCTGATGATGGACAAGCACATGTCGCAACTGCCGCCCTTCCTGGTGGCCAATGGTGGAGTGAACTCCGGCTTCATGATCGCCCAGGTAACCGCAGCGGCGCTGGCCAGCGAGAACAAGGCGCTGTCCCATCCGCATTCGGTGGACAGCCTGCCGACGTCCGCTAACCAGGAGGACCATGTATCCATGGCCCCGGCGGCGGGCAAGCGTCTGTGGGAAATGGCCGAAAACACCCGTGGCATCCTGGCTGTGGAATGGCTGGCCGCCGTTCAGGGTCTGGACCTGCGCAATGGCTTGAAGACTTCGCCGAAGCTGGAAAAGGCCCGTGCCATCCTGCGTAACGAAGTGCCGTTCTATGAGAAGGATCGCTTCTTTGCCCCGGACATCAATGCGGCGACTGAGTTGTTGGCTTCGCGTTGCTTGAATGAGCTGGTTTCGGCGAAGTTGTTACCTAGCCTCTAACCCGCCCCCAACCGATCATTCCCACGCAGAGCGTGGGAATGATCAATCAACGGAGGAACCGAATGAAAACCCTCTGGCAACACTGCCACGTCGCAACCATGGCCCAAGGCGTCTATTCGATCATCGAGGATGCGGCCATCGTGACGTCCGGTGCGCACATTGAATGGGTCGGCCCGCGCAGTGAGCTGCCGTCCGGCGAGTACCCGGCCGTCAATGATTTGAATGGGGCATGGGTCACGCCCGGCCTGATCGACTGCCACACCCACACGGTGTTCGGCGGTAACCGCAGTGGCGAATTCGAGCAACGCCTGCAAGGCGTCAGCTACGCGGAAATTGCCGCAAGCGGTGGCGGCATCGCCAGCACCGTACGGGCTACTCGCGCAGCGAGCGAAGACGAACTGTTCGCCAGCGCGGCCAAGCGCCTGAAAAGTTTGATGCGTGACGGCGTCACCAGCATCGAAATCAAATCCGGATACGGCCTGGACCTGGCCAACGAACGCAAGATGCTGCGTGTAGCCCGTCGCCTCGGCGCCGAACTGCCGGTCAGCGTGCGCAGCACCTGCCTGGCGGCTCACGCCTTGCCGCCGGAGTACACCGATCGCGCCGACGATTACATCGATCACATCTGCAGCGAAATGCTCCCGGCCCTGGCCGCCGAAGGGCTGGTGGACGCGGTGGATGCCTTTTGCGAATACCTGGCGTTTTCCCCTGCTCAGGTTGAGCGCGTATTCATCACTGCCCGGGAACTGGGTCTGCCGGTGAAGCTGCACGCAGAGCAGCTCTCGTCCCTGCACGGATCGAGCCTCGCGGCGCGTTACCACGCACTGTCGGCCGATCATCTGGAATTCATGACCGAAGACGATGCCATCGCCATGGCCAAGTCCGGCACGGTGGCCGTATTGCTGCCAGGCGCCTTCTACTTCCTGCGCGAGACCCAGTTGCCGCCGATGGAGGCCTTGCGCAAACACGGGGTGAAAATCGCCATCGCCAGCGACCTCAACCCCGGCACCTCGCCGGCGCTTTCGTTGCGCTTGATGTTGAACATGGCCTGCACCTGTTTGCGCTTGACCCCGGAGGAGGCCCTGGCTGGCGCGACGATTCATGCCGCCGCGGCATTGGGCATGTCCGCTACCCACGGCTCGCTGGAGGCGGGCAAGGTCGCGGATTTCGTTGTCTGGCAAATCGATCGCCCCGCCGACCTGTGCTACTGGCTGGGCGGCGACCTGGAAAAACGCGTCGTGCGCCACGGCGTCGAAACAAGCCTGTAGGAGAGCAGTTGTGGATAAGGTTCTGAACTTCAAACAAGGGCGCGTACCGCTGCTGATCAGCATGCCTCATGCCGGTGTGCGCCTGACCCCTGCAGTCGAAGCCGGGCTGATCCCCGACGCGAAAAGCTTGCCGGACACCGACTGGCACATCCCGCAGCTGTACGATTTTGCCGCCGAACTGGGTGCCAGCACCCTCGCCGCCGAATACTCGCGGTTCGTCATCGACCTGAACCGGCCATCCGACGACAAGCCTTTGTATGTTGGCGCCACCACTGGGCTGTACCCGGCGACCTTGTTCGACGGCATTCCGTTGTTCCGCGAAGGGTTGGAGCCCTCTGCGCAAGCGCGTGCAACCTATCTGGAGCAAATCTGGACGCCGTATCACAGCACCCTGCAGCAGGAGCTGGCGCGCCTCAAGGCTGAATTCGGCTATGCGCTGCTGTTCGATGCGCACTCGATCCGCTCGATCATCCCGCACCTGTTCGACGGCAAGCTGCCGGACTTCAACCTCGGAACCTTCAACGGCGCCAGTTGTGATCCGCAGCTGGCTTCGCAGCTGGAAACGATCTGCGCCGGTCACCCGGACTACAGCCATGTGCTGAACGGGCGATTCAAGGGCGGGCACATCACTCGTCACTACGGCAATCCGGCAGAAAACATTCATGCCGTGCAACTGGAGCTGGGGCAGTGCACGTATATGGAGGAGTTCGAGCCGTTCCGTTATCGGCCGGATCTGGCGGAGCCGACGCGGGTGGTGTTGAAGGAATTGCTGCAAGGCCTGCTGGCCTGGGGCGAAAAGCATTACAACGTGTAACCCTGCAACTGATCGTTCTCACGCAGAGCGTGGGAACGATAACTCTGACTCTACATGTGCATGCTCAATGACGTAATTCGGGTTTATGATGCCCAACGGCAAAATAATAGAAGTCCCCCCAGGGATGACCTCGACCCCATACGGAGTGCGCAATGCAGACTTTGTACCCGCAGATCAAACCCCACGCCCGGCACGATCTGGCCGTCGACGAGACCCACACGCTGTATGTCGACGAAAGCGGTTCACCGCAAGGTTTGCCGGTGGTGTTCATTCACGGCGGTCCCGGCGCCGGGTGTGATGCAGCGAGCCGGTGCTACTTCGATCCCAACCTGTACCGCATCGTGACATTCGATCAACGTGGTTGCGGTCGCTCCACGCCGCACGCCAGCCTGGAAAACAACACAACCTGGGATCTCGTCGCCGACCTTGAGCGAATCCGCGAGCACCTGGGCATCGACAAGTGGGTGCTATTCGGCGGTTCCTGGGGTTCGACCCTGGCGCTGGCCTACGCGCAAACCCATCCGGAGCGTGTGCATGGGCTGATCCTGCGCGGGATTTTTCTTTGCCGCCCGCAGGAAATCGAATGGTTTTATCAGGCGGGTGCCAGCCGCTTGTTCCCCGATTACTGGCAGGACTACATTGCCCCTATCCCGCAGGACGAGCGCGGCGATTTGCTCAATGCATTCCACAAACGCCTGACCGGCAACGATCAGATCGCCCAGATGCACGCGGCCAAGGCCTGGTCCACGTGGGAAGGCCGGACCGCGACCCTGCGGCCGAACCCCTTGGTGGTCGATCGTTTTTCCGAGCCCCAGCGTGCGCTATCCATCGCTCGTATCGAATGCCACTACTTCACCAACAATGCGTTCCTTGAAGCCAATCAGTTGATTCGCGACATGGACAAAATCGCTCATCTGCCCGGCGTGATCATCCATGGTCGCTATGACGTGATTTGCCCGCTGGATAACGCCTGGGAGCTACACCAGGCCTGGCCGAACAGCGAACTGCAAATCATCCGTGACGCGGGCCATGCCGCCGCTGAACCGGGGATTACCGATGCATTGGTGCGTGCTGCCGATCGGATGGCGCGGCGTTTGCTCGATCTGTCGCCTGACGAAGCATGAAGGGGCTGCTGCAACGCGTGCGCGGCGCGCGAGTCGAGGTGGCGGGGCAGGTGGTCGGTGCGGTCGACCAGGGTTTGCTGGTGCTGGTCGCGGTCGAGCCGGACGACACGCGGGCCAGCGCCGACAAACTTCTCAATAAGCTGCTTAACTATCGTGTGTTCAGCGACGCTGAGGGCAAGATGAACCTGTCCCTGGCGGATGTGGGTGGCGGGTTGCTCCTGGTCTCGCAGTTCACCCTGGCCGCCGACACCAAGAGCGGGTTGCGCCCGAGTTTTTCGACCGCGGCCCCTCCGGCCTTGGGCGAAGAGCTGTTCGACTATTTATTAAGCAAAGCGAAACAGGTGCATGGCACTGTGGCATCAGGTAGATTCGGCGCGGATATGCAGGTGCACCTGGTCAATGACGGCCCGGTTACCTTCCTGTTACAGACCTGAAAGCGCTTGAAACAACTTTTTAAGCGCTTTTCGGCCGAAAACAGGCGTTTTCCCCAATAAATACTTTGTTACCCCTGATGCGTTGTAACGCGGCCTACTAGATAATCGCGCGCTACGGGGATCAGCGTTCGTTGGTCCATTTTGACTTAGGTAGAGACTTGTCCGGAACCGATTGGGGAATCATTTTGCCCCAGCGGAGTCGGAACAATGCTCGCCAACTTGGCAAGAGTGGTCCGCAGGGTCGGTTTTTTCGTACCGGATACCTGCTGGCCCTTTAACTGGCCGTTGGTTTTTTGATCTGTTTTCGGCGAGGGTTGCTCGTGATTGTTAGTCCCTGTAACGCACCAAAATTGACTGCCAAACGGTTTCGTAGCGCATTGGTAGCGGGCTCGGCACTCCTGTGCCTGCTCAGCGCCGGCCAGCTTTGGGCATTCAGTCTGGATGATGTATCGGTCAAGGCAAAAGAGCTGGCCGGGCAAAAGTACGAAGCTCCGCGCAGTAACCTGCCGAACGAATTTCGCGAGATGAAATTCGCCGACTATCAGAAAATCCGCTTCCTGACTGAAAAAGCCGAATGGGCCGATCAGAAGACCCCGTTCAAGCTGTCGTTCTATCACCAGGGTATGCATTTTGATACGCCGGTGAAAATCAACGAAATCACGGCGAACACCGTCGAAGAGATCAAGTACGACCCGAGTCGTTTCGATTTCGGCGACGTCAAGTTCGATCCCAAGGCCACCGAACAACTCGGTTACGCCGGTTTCCGTGTCCTGTACCCGGTCAACAAGGCTGACAAGCAAGACGAAATCATGACCATGCTGGGCGCGAGTTACTTCCGCGTGGTCGGCAAGGGTCACGTCTACGGCTTGTCCGCTCGCGGCATGGCGATCGATACCGCACTGCCGTCCGGCGAAGAATTCCCGCGCTTTCGCGAGTTCTGGATTCAACAGCCGAAACCGGGCGACAAGCACCTGGTGATCTTCGCCCTGCTGGATTCGCCCCGGGCGACCGGTGCCTATCGCCTGACCCTGCGTCCAGGCAGCGACACCATCGTCGACGTCAAGGCGCAGATGTTCCTGCGTGACAAGGTCGGCAAACTGGGCATCGCGCCACTGACCAGCATGTTCCTGTTCGGCGCCAACCAGCCGTCGAAAGTCCTCAACTACCGTCGTGAGCTGCACGACTCCAGCGGTCTGGCGATCCATGCCGGCAACGGCGAGTGGATCTGGCGTCCGCTGAACAACCCGAAACACCTGGCGGTGAGCAACTTCTCGGTCGAGAACCCGCGTGGCTTCGGCTTGCTGCAACGTGGTCGTGATTTCAGCCACTACGAAGACCTCGACGACCGCTACGACAAGCGTCCAAGCGCCTGGATCGAGCCGAAAGGCGACTGGGGCAAGGGCACCGTCGATCTGGTCGAGATTCCGACCGCCGACGAAACCAACGACAATATCGTGGCTTTCTGGAGCCCGGAAAAAATGCCGGAGCCAGGCCAGCCGTTGGACTTCGCCTATCGCATGCACTGGACCATGGACGAAGCGGCGCTGCACGCACCGGACAGTGCCTGGGTCAGTCAGACCCTGAAATCCACCGGCGACGTGAAACAGTCCAACCTGATTCGTCAGCCGGATGGCAGCGTTGCCTATCTGGTGGACTTCGAAGGTCCGTCCCTGGCGGCACTGGCACCAGATACGGACGTGCGCAGTCAGGTCAGCGTCGGCGAGAACGCCGAGCTGGTCGAGAACAGCGTGCGCTACAACCCTGAAACCAAGGGCTGGCGCCTGACGTTGCGCATGAAGATCAAGGACCCGAGCAAGTCCACCGAGATGCGTGCAGCACTTGTGCAGAACATCGTGCCTGCGGATCTGGCCAAGACTTCGATTCCAGCATCCACCTCTTCCGTGGCCAAGGCCGACAAGGTTGCCGCCAAGCAAGCGGAGAAAGCGGACAAGGAAGCGAAGGCCGCCGAGGCCAAACAGGCCGAAGCCAAGCCAGTTGCAGATGCCAAGGACAAGGCGAACAACAACGACGTCAAGCAGCCCGCTGCTGCCGACGCGGTCCCAGCCACACCGGAATCGGCACCGACTGAAGAAGTCCTGACCGAGACCTGGAGCTACCAGTTGCCTGCCGATGAGTAATTCTCAAGTACAGCCAGAGACTCTGTCCGAGTACCTGGCACATCTGCCGATGACCGACCAGCAGCGCGCGGAACTCGCGGGCTGCAGGTCCTTCAGTGAACTGCATGAGCGTCTGTCGTCGCAGGCGTTCGACGCGCCAACCGAGGCCGCCCAGGCCTCGGTTGGCGCGCGCCTGACCCTGAGCACCGCCGAAGAGTTGCAGGACGCTGAAATGCTGGCGCTCGACGCCAGTGGTCGCGTCTGCCTGAAGGCCACCCCGCCGATTCGTCGGACCAAGGTCGTGCCGGAGCCGTGGCGTACCAATATCCTGGTGCGCGGCTGGCGGCGTATGACCGGTCGCACCAATCCGCCGAAGCCGCCGAAAGACGAGAACGTACTGCCGGCGGCGCGCTGGCGCACGGTCGGTTCGATCCGTCGCTACATTCTGCTGGTACTGATGCTCGGCCAGACCATTGTCGCCGGCTGGTACATGAAAGGCATCATGCCGTACCAGGGCTGGTCGTTCGTCGACCTTGATGAAGTCCTGCACCAACCGCTGCTGCAAACCGCCACGCAAGTGCTGCCGTACGCCTTGCAGACCAGTATCCTGATCCTGTTCGGGATTCTGTTCTGCTGGGTTTCGGCCGGTTTCTGGACCGCGCTGATGGGCTTCCTCGAGTTGCTCACCGGTCACGATAAATACCGCATCTCCGGCAAAAGCGCCGGCAACGAGCCGATTCCGAAGGATGCGCGCACCGCGCTGGTGATGCCGATCTGTAACGAAGACGTGCCTCGGGTATTCGCCGGTCTGCGCGCAACGTTCGAGTCGGTAGCCGCCACGGGTGACCTGGATCGCTTTGACTTCTTCGTCCTCAGCGACAGTAACGACGCCGACATCTGCGTCGCCGAACAGCAGGCCTGGCTGGACGTCTGCCGTGAAGCCAAGGGCTTCGGCAAGATCTTCTATCGCCGCCGTCGTCGTCGTGTGAAACGTAAAAGCGGCAACCTCGACGACTTCTGCCGTCGCTGGGGTGGTGACTACAAGTACATGGTTGTGCTCGACGCCGACTCGGTAATGAGCGGCGAGTGCCTGACCAGTCTGGTACGCCTGATGGAAGCCACGCCGGACGCCGGGATCATCCAGACCGCGCCACGTGCGTCGGGCATGGACACCCTGTATGCGCGCATGCAGCAGTTCGCCACCCGCGTGTACGGTCCGCTGTTCACCGCCGGCCTGCACTTCTGGCAGTTGGGCGAATCCCACTATTGGGGCCACAACGCGATCATCCGCATGAAGCCGTTTATCGAGCACTGCGCCTTGGCGCCGTTGCCGGGCAAAGGCGCGTTCGCCGGTGCGATCCTGTCCCACGACTTCGTCGAAGCCGCGCTGATGCGCCGTGCCGGTTGGGGCGTGTGGATTGCCTACGACTTGCCGGGCAGCTATGAAGAATTGCCGCCGAACCTGCTGGATGAACTCAAGCGTGACCGTCGCTGGTGCCACGGCAACCTGATGAACTTCCGCCTGTTCCTGGTCAAGGGCATGCACCCGGTGCACCGTGCGGTGTTCCTGACCGGCGTGATGTCCTACCTGTCGGCGCCGTTGTGGTTCTTCTTCCTCGTGCTGTCGACGGCGCTGCTGGCGGTTAACACGCTGATGGAGCCGCAATACTTCCTCGAACCGCGCCAGCTCTATCCGCTGTGGCCACAATGGCACCCGGACAAGGCGATCGCGCTGTTCTCGACCACGATCGTATTGCTGTTCCTGCCGAAGCTGTTGAGCATCATCCTGATCTGGGCCAAGGGCGCGAAAGAGTTCGGTGGCAAGTTCAAGGTGACGCTTTCGATGCTGCTGGAGATGCTGTTCTCCATGCTGCTGGCGCCAGTGCGGATGATTTTCCACACCCGTTTCGTCCTCGCCGCGTTCCTCGGCTGGGCCGCGACCTGGAACTCGCCGCAGCGTGACGACGACTCCACGCCATGGAGCGAAGCGGTCAAGCGCCACGGTCCGCAGACCCTGCTGGGTTTCTTCTGGGCACTGTTGGTGATCTGGCTGAACCCGAGCTTCCTGTGGTGGCTGGTACCGATTGTCGGTTCGTTGATGTTGTCGATCCCTGTGTCGGTGATTTCCAGCCGTGTCGGCCTGGGTCTCAAGTCCCGCGACGAGAGCCTGTTCCTGATCCCTGAGGAATACAATCCGCCGCAGGCACTGCTGGCCACCGACCAGTACACCCACGAAAACCGCTGGCATGCGCTGAACGACGGCTTCGTCCGTTCGGTGGTCGATCCACAGCAGAACGCCCTGGCGTGTTCGCTGGCGACCTCGCGTCACCGTGAGGCCGAGCCGATCGAATGGCTGCGGGTCGAGCGAGTGCGCCACGCCATGAAGGTCGGGCCTGAAGGCCTGACCAACAATGAGCGTGTACAGCTGCTGAGCGACCCGGTGGCATTGGCTCGCTTGCATGAGCAAGTCTGGAGCGAAGGTCACCCCGAGTGGCTGGGTGCGTGGCGCAAGTCGGTTCAGGCCGACCCCCATGCACCGCTGTTGCCGCTCAAGCCGCTGAGCGTCCAGCCTCAGTTGGCGTGATTAAGAGCCCCGCTGGCTGGCGGGGCTGATCGTTCCCACGCAGAGCGTGGGAACGATAGGGATCAGGATCACCAACAATTCCCACGCAAACCCTTGTGCTATCAGGCAGGTGCGTTAGCATCCGTCCCCGAATTGGTGCGCCCGGACTGTTTTGTGTCCGTATCTGTCTGTTTTCCTTGGAAAACTGTCGATTTCGCGCCGCAAACGCAATGGTTTTGGGGACTTGAAGATGAAGAAGTATCTGTCGATGCTGCTGGTCGGCGTCACGGCATTGGTTGCAGTCAGCGCGGCGCAGGCCGGTGCCATCGATGACGCGGTCAAGCGCGGCACCTTGAAAGTCGGCATGGACCCGACCTACATGCCGTTCGAAATGACCAACAAACGCGGCGAGATCATCGGTTTCGAAGTCGACATCCTCAAGGCCATGACCAAGGCCATGGGCGTCAAGCTGGAGTTGGTGTCCACTGGGTACGACGGCATCATCCCGGCCTTGTTGACCGACAAGTTCGACATGATCGGTAGCGGCATGACCCTGACCCAGGAACGCAACCTGCGCCTGAACTTCAGTGAACCGTTCATCGTGGTCGGCCAGACCCTGCTGATCCGCAAGGAACTGGAAGGCACCATCAAGTCCTACAAAGACCTGAACACCGCTGACTACCGCATCACCTCCAAGCTGGGTACCACCGGCGAAATGGTCGCTAAAAAGCTGATCTCCAAAGCCAAATACCACGGCTACGACAATGAACAGGAAGCCGTGCTCGATGTAGTCAACGGCAAGGCCGACGCCTTCATCTACGACGCACCTTACAACGTTGTCGCCGTGAACAAGGTCGGCAACGGCAAGCTGGTGTTCCTCGACAAGCCGTTCACCTACGAGCCGCTGGCGTTCGGGCTGAAGAAGGGTGACTACGACAGCATCAACTTCATCAACAACTTCCTGCACCAGATCCACGAAGACGGCACCTACGATCGCATCCATGACAAGTGGTTCAAAGACACCGCTTGGCAGAAGGACATGGAGTAAGGCTCGGTCAGATACTTGATCGTTCCCACGCTCTGCGTGGGAATGCCGCCCGGGACGCTCCGCGTCCCTTCGCAAGCGTGACGCAGAGCGTCACAGGATGCATTCCCACGCAGAGCGTGGGAACGAGCGAATCAGAGAAGCGTTCATGAAACAGAAAAAAGCCCAATGGCCCTGGCACGTGCTGACCGTGCTGGTGCTGATCGGCCTGGCCGGCGCGTTGTATTACGCCACCTCGCTGATGTCCTACGAATGGCGTTGGAACCGCGTACCGCAGTACTTCGCCTACCACGCCGAAGAGCCCCAGCGCGCCGCCGACATCTCCACCGTCAGCGAACTGGTGCGCAAGGGCGACAAGGCTGAAGTCACCCTGCGCAACGACGTCGGCGACGAGCAACACCTGGCTGTCGATGACAACAGCCTGCGAGTCGCCCAAGGCGATGACGTGGCCGAAGGCGATGTGATCGGTGTCACCCGTCACTGGGCCGCCGGGCCACTGTTGTGGGGGCTGTGGACCACGCTGTGGCTGTCGGTAGTGTCTGGTGTGCTCGGCCTGTTGATCGGCCTGGCAACAGGCCTGTGCCGGCTGTCGAACAACCCGACCCTGCGCGATCTCTCGACCATTTACGTCGAGCTGGTGCGCGGTACGCCGCTGCTGGTACAGATCTTCATTTTCTATTTCTTCATCGGCACCGTGATGAACCTTTCCCGGGAGTTCGCCGGGATCGCCGCATTGTCGCTGTTCACCGGCGCCTATGTCGCAGAGATCATCCGCTCCGGCGTGCAGTCGATTGCCCGTGGCCAGAACGAAGCCGCGCGTTCCCTGGGTTTGAGCGCGGGGCAGTCGATGCGTCATGTGGTGTTGCCGCAAGCGTTCAAGCGCGTACTGCCGCCGCTGGCCGGGCAGTTCATCAGCCTGGTGAAAGACACGTCGCTGGTGTCGGTGATCGCGATTACCGAACTGCTCAAAAGCGGTCGCGAAGTCATCACTACCTCGTTCTCGCCGTTCGAAATCCTGTTCTGCGTCGCCGGCCTGTACCTATTGATCAACCTGCCGCTGTCGAAAATCGCCAGTCGGCTTGAGCGGAGGCTCGCGCAAAGTGATTGAAGTCCGCGATCTGGTAAAAGTCTACGACACCCGTGGTCACGTGGTGCGCGCGGTGGATAACGTCTCCACCAACGTTGCCATGGGCGAAGTGCTGGTGGTGATCGGTCCGTCCGGTTCCGGCAAGTCGACCTTCCTGCGCTGCCTCAATGGCCTTGAAGAATTCGACTCGGGCTCGGTGAGCATCGACGGCCTGCAACTTGCCGACCCGAAAACCGACGTGAACGCCTATCGCCGCGAAGTCGGCATGGTGTTCCAGCACTTCAACCTGTTCCCGCACATGACCGTGCTGGAAAACCTCTGCCTGGCGCAGAAAGTCGTGCGCAAGCGCGGCAAGAAAGAGCGCGAGGCCAAGGCCATGGCGCTGCTGGAAAAGGTCGGGATCGCGCAGAAAGCCAACGAATTTCCCTCGCGGCTGTCCGGCGGCCAGCAACAGCGGGTAGCAATTGCCAGGGCGCTGGCGATGGAACCGAAGGTCATGCTGTTCGATGAGCCGACCTCCGCGCTGGACCCGGAAATGGTCGGGGAGGTGCTGGATGTGATGAAAAACCTGGCTGTGGAAGGCATGACCATGGTCTGCGTTACCCATGAAATGGGTTTTGCGCGGGAAGTGGCGGACCGGGTTTTGTTCTTTGACCATGGCAAGCTGCTTGAAGACGCTTCGCCGGCAGCGTTCTTCGATGCGCCGAAGGATCCGCGGGCTCAGGCGTTCCTGCGGCAGGTCCTGTAACTGCGGCGCCTTTCAGATCGCTTTCGCGAGCAAGCCTCGGTCGCAGCCGGACCGAGGCATTTGCATCACCTCAAACCCTGAACTTGCCCACCAGCATCTGCAAATGCGTCCCCAATCGCGCCAGTTCGATGCTGGACGCCGCCGTCTCTTCACTCGCAGCCGACGTCTGGTCCGACACATCGCGCACGTTCAGCACGCTACGGTTGATCTCTTCGGCGACGGCACTCTGCTGTTCTGCGGCGGCGGCAATCTGCTGGTTCATCGCCTGGATTGCCGACACCGTACGGGTGATGTTCTCCAAAGAGCCGCCGGCGCGACGAGTCAGCTCCACGCTGCTGTCGGTCAGGGCGCGACTGTTGTCCATGATGCTTGCCACTTGTTGCGTGCCGTTTTGCAGGCCGATGATCAGCTCTTCGATCTCTTCGGTGGACTTCTGGGTGCGTTGCGCCAGGCTGCGCACTTCATCGGCGACCACCGCGAAACCACGTCCGGCTTCGCCGGCACGGGCGGCTTCAATGGCCGCGTTGAGCGCCAGCAGGTTGGTTTGCTGGGCGACGGACTTGATCACGTCGAGCACGCTGCCGATCTTGTCGCTTTCGCGCTTGAGCTCGCCCATGGCCTCGGTGGAGTGACTCACTTCCAGGGCCAGGCGCTCGATCTGCGCGATGGCTTCTCCCACCACCTTGTCTCCTTCGCGGGCCTGTTGATCGGCGGCGACCGCGGCTTCGGAGGCTTCCTCGGCGTTGCGCGCGACCTCCTGCACCGTGGCGGTCATTTCATTCATGGCGGTGGCCACCTGGTCGGTTTCGACCTTCTGGTTGGTGACGCCGGCGCTGGTTTGTTCGGTGACGGCGGACAGTTCCTCGGCGGCGCTGGCAATTTGTGTAACGCCGTCGCTGATGCCGCCAATCAGTTCACGCAGGCCCTGGGTCATGCTCTGGATGGCCCGTTGCAGCTGGCCAAGTTCGTCCTGGCGCTTGGAGAGCAGGTTGTGGGTCAGGTCGCCGGCAGCGATGCGCTCGGCCGCCTTGAGGGTCTGGTTCAGCGGAATCACGATCTGCCGGGTGATGGCCCAGGCGGCAAACAGGCCAAAGACCAGCGCCAGGACGGTGGCCAGCAACAGCATGTTCTTGGCGTGCGCCACGTCGGTATCGCGCACCAGGGTTTGTGAGGCGGTGAGCTTCTGGCTGACCTCGAGGAGGATTTCGCCCTGGGCGGCCATGCGTTTGAACGCTTCGGCGCTGGCGGTCTGGGAATCGCGGTACTGGCTGACCGCGGCGCGGTAGGCCTTGAGCGAATCGGTCGCTTGCTGCAGGTTACCAATGTGTTGTTCCGGCAGTTTCGACGGCAGGCTTTGCAGATATTTCAGGGCGTTGTCGATGGCATCCAGTGCCGGTTGCTCGGCCTCGGCCTTGGCGCTGTAGGTGTAGCCACGCACCTGGAAGCGCGCTTGCTGGATCAGTTTGCTGAGGTCGATCACGCTGTTGAACTGCGCCACGCTGTCGCCTTGCAGCATGGATTGTTCGACTTCAGCGACTTTGGCCACGGCATTGTCGGCGGTGGCGCCCAGTTTGCTGCGGGCGTCTTCGCGGTTGGCGGTGATCTGGGTCATGGAGGCGAAGGCTTGCTTGTATTGGCTGACGGCTGCCAATTGCTGGTCGACCATGGCCACGTCGGCAGGCTGCTCGATCATCCGGCGAGCCGCTTGCAGGCTGGTGTCTAGCTTGCCCAGCAAGTCATTGACGGCACCGGGGCCTTGTTCGCCGCGGCGCATTTCGTAGTCCAGGCGGGCGATGCGCAGGTCTTTGGTCATCCCGTTGATATCGGAAATGAACCCCAGCGTATCACCGCGACGGGTGACGTCGCTCAGGCCGGTCCAGCCGGTGAAGGTGATCAGCATCGTCAGCAGCAGCACAAGACCGAAGCCGACACCCAGCTTGCGGTTTACGCTTACGTTCCCCAGTTTATCGGCTAGCGATTGGTACATGCTGCAGCTCCCTTGGACCACACATTGGTTTCATGGGAGGTGTATCGGCTGCAGGTCGGCAATCTATAGGCGCTATCTGACAAGCGGGTAGGCGCTGCGTTTTTAGAAAAGGCGTGCCAGCAGCGCGGTAACGGCGGTTTCCACGCGCAGGATGCGCTCGCCCAGCTGCACCGGTTGCAGGCCGGATTTGCCCAGCAAGTCGATCTCGTACGGGATCCAGCCACCTTCCGGGCCGATGGCAAGGGTCACGGGCTCGGTCAGGGCGCGGGGGCAGGGCGGGTACTGGCCTGGATGGCCAACCAGGCCGAGGGTGCCTTCGGTGATGGCAGGAAGGCGATCTTCGACAAACGGCTTGAAGCGTTTCTCGATCACGACTTGCGGCAGCATGCTGTCCCTGGCCTGTTCGAGGCCAAGGATCAATTGCTCGCGAATGGCCTCGGGCTCCAGGAACGGGGTCTGCCAGAAGCTCTTCTCGACGCGATAGCTGTTTACCAGCACGACCCGCGGCACACCCATGGCCGCGACGGTCTGGAACACCCTGCGCAGCATCTTGGGCCGCGGCAGGGCCAGGACCAGGGTCAGCGGCAGCTTGGCGGGCGGAGGCTGGTCGAGGGTGACGCGCAGTTCCGCCTCGTTTCGGTCCAGGCGCAAGACTTCGGCCGAGCCCATCAAGCCGTTGATGCGGCCGACACGCATGCTGTCACCGACTTCACAGCGATGGACTTCCTGCATGTGGGTCAACCGCCGATCACGCAGCACAACCCGGTCGGCCGCAATGAAGTCGGCCTCTTCAAGGAGCAGCAGGTTCACGGTTGGGTCGCTGGCGGCTGGTCGTTGTTATCGTCGGCAGGCTGGTCGTCCGGATGCTCGCCGCGCTTGCTGATCAGGCTGCCAAACAGGATGCCGATTTCAAACAGCAGCCACATCGGTACCGCCAACAGGGTCTGCGAGAAGATGTCCGGCGGGGTCAGGATCATGCCGACCACGAAGCAGCCGATGATCACGTACGGGCGGATTTTCTTCAGGTACTTGACGTCGACCACGCCGATCCACACCAGCAGTACCACGGCCACCGGGATTTCGAACGCCACGCCGAAGGCGAAGAACAGCGTCATCACGAAATCGAGGTAGCTGGTGATGTCGGTCATCATTTCCACACCGGCCGGGGTGGCGGCGGCGAAGAATTTGAAGATCAGCGGGAACACCAGGAAATAGGCGAATGCCATGCCGGCGTAGAACAGCACGATGCTCGAGCACAGCAAGGGAACGGCAATGCGCTTCTCGTGCTTGTACAGGCCCGGTGCGATGAAGCCCCAGATCTGGTGCAGGATTACCGGGATCGCCAGGAACAGCGACACCATCATGGTCAGCTTCAGTGGCGTCAGGAACGGCGACGACACATCCGTGGCAATCATCGTCGCACCGGCTGGCAGGTAGGCCCGCAGCGGGGTCGAGACGAAGGTGTAGATCTGCTGGGTAAAGGCGAACAGCCCGGCAAAGATGATGAAGATCGCCGCTACGCAGCGCAGCAGGCGGGTGCGCAACTCGGTGAGGTGCGAAACCAGCGGCATGTGCTGGTCGTTTTCTGGAAGATCGCTCATGGGGCTCGCGGCGGCAGTGTTGGGTCATGAGGGGCCGACGCAACGGGCGCAGCCGCAGGTGTAACGGGGGCGGCCGGCGTCGCTGCGACAGGTGCAGCTGCGACAGGCGCAGGTGCAACGAGAGGCGCATCAATCGTCGGCGATGCCACAGGCTCGACAGGTGTCGGTTGCTGTTGGGTCGGCGAGAAGATCTTGCGGGCCTCCTGCTCAAGCGACAGGATGTGCTCGTTGTGCAGTTGCCGACGAATCTCGTCGGCACCGATTTCACGCTCAACTTCCTGTTTGATTGCATTGAAGCTGCGCTTGAGACGCCCGACCCACAGGCCGGCGGTGCGCGCAGCGCCCGGCAGGCGCTCGGGGCCCAGCACCAGCAGGGCGACGAGGCCAACGAGCAGCAGTTCAGAGAAGCTGATACCAAACATTAGTCAGTGCTCACGAGTCTTTGCGGATCGGCTCTTCGACTTTCTGTGCCTGCACGTCGATGGTGTGCGGCTGGTTCACGGAGGCCTGCGGCTGAACCGGTGGCACCGGTTGGGCCGGAGTCGCTGTCGGATCGGCCGGTTTTTCGTCGTCGTTCATGGCCTTGCGAAAGCCCTTGATCGACTCGCCGACGTCGGTGCCGAGGTTTTTCAGTTTCTTGGTGCCGAATACCAGTACGACGACTACCAGGATGACAACCCAGTGTTTCCAGTCAAAAATGCCCATGCTGCTGCTCCTCTCTAATAGTTATTCAGGCGGACGGGCGCGAGGCTTTCTCAGCGTGTCCGGACAGACCGAAGCGACGGTCCAGTTCATCGAGTACAGCCTGGGGATGCTGCCCCAATTGGGCGAGCATGACCATGCTGTGGAACCACAAATCGGCGGTTTCGTAGATCACATCGCTGCAGTCGCCGCTGATGGCGGCGTCCTTGGCGGCAATGATGGTCTCGACCGACTCTTCGCCGACTTTTTCCAGAATCTTGTTCAAGCCCTTATGGTACAGGCTGGCGACGTACGAGCTGTCGGCGGCGGCGCCTTTGCGCTCTTCCAGCACTTGGGCCAGACGGGTCAACGTGTCACTCATGATTGTGTCCTGCGCAATAGATGGCGTGCGGATCTTTCAGGACCGGGTCGACAGTCGTCCAGTCGCCGTTCTCGAAAACACGGTAGAAGCAGCTCTGGCGGCCGGTATGGCAGGCGATGTCGCCGATCTGCTCAACCATCAGGATGATCACGTCTGCGTCGCAGTCCAGGCGCATCTCATGCAGGGTTTGCACGTGGCCGGACTCTTCGCCCTTGCGCCACAGCTTGCCACGCGAGCGCGACCAGTAGATGGCGCGGTTCTCGGCAGCCGTCAGTTCCAATGCTTCGCGGTTCATCCAGGCCATCATCAGGACGCGCCCGGTCTTGTGGTCCTGGGCAATCGCCGGCACCAGGCCGTCGGCATCCCATTTGATCTCGTCCAGCCAGTTGTTCATCTTCGACTCCGACAGCAAGCCCGACACATCATTAGTCAGGCTCAACGTTGAAACAGTGTGCCAGTGCGCAGCACAACTGGCTATCGGCGAACGACCAGATACAAGCCGACCGCCATCATGATGCCCGCCGGCCAGTAGGCCAGATCGTTCAATGGCCCGCCTGCGGCGAGGATCGCGCCACCGGCCAGATGGGCCGTACCGAGCAGGCGCAGGAACCAGTCGTCGCGGCGACGGTGCCACGGGGGTGGCGGATCGCTGGCGTGGGGCTGGGACAGGCGCTCAAGCAGGTCACGGGTCATGTTGGCCAGGTGCGGGATCTGTTCGATCTGGCTCTGCACGTTGCCAAACAAGACTTTGGGGCTGACGC
Organism: Pseudomonas sp. NPDC087336; assembly: GCF_044744285.1. Classification (NCBI taxonomy): domain Bacteria; kingdom Pseudomonadati; phylum Pseudomonadota; class Gammaproteobacteria; order Pseudomonadales; family Pseudomonadaceae; genus Pseudomonas; species Pseudomonas sp. NPDC087336. The sequence continues at coordinate 29,370 of NZ_JBIUYA010000036.1, forward strand.
GCTCACGCATCCAGCGTTCGAGGAAGGGTTGCGCGGTGTTCCACAGGTCGAGGTCCGGGTACAGCTGGCGACCCAAGCCTTCGATGTTCAACAGGGTTTTCTGCAGCAGGACCAGCTGTGGTTGCACTTCCATATTGAAGCGCCGGGCTGTCTGGAACAGGCGCATCAGCACCTGGCCGAAGGAAATATCCTTTAACGGTTTTTCGAAGATCGGTTCGCAGACAGTGCGGATCGCCGCTTCGAATTCGTTGAGTTTGGTTTCTGCCGGCACCCAGCCCGAATCGATGTGCAGCTGTGCCACACGCCGGTAATCGCGCTTGAAGAACGCGAACAGGTTGCGCGCCAGGTAATCCTGGTCCTCTGGGGTGAGGCTACCGACGATACCGCAGTCGATCGCAATGTACTGCGGGCTCCACGGCTGCACGGTGCTGACGAAGATGTTGCCGGGGTGCATGTCGGCATGGAAGAAGCTGTCGCGGAACACTTGGGTGAAGAAGATCTCCACGCCGCGTTCAGCGAGCATTTTCATGTCGGTGCGCTGGTCGGCCAGGGTCGCGAGGTCGGTGACCTGGATGCCGTAGATGCGCTCCATCACCAGCACTTTCGGCCGGCACCAGTCCCAATAGACTTGTGGCACATAGAGCAGCGGCGAACCGTCGAAGTTACGTTTCAACTGGCTGGCGTTGGCCGCCTCGCGTAGCAGGTCCAGTTCGTCGTAGATGGTTTTTTCGTAGTCCTGGACCACGTCCACCGGGTGCAGCAGGCGCGCATCGGCCGAGAGTTTTTCGGCGGCGCGGGCGAGGATGAACAGCCACGCCAGATCTTGCGCGATCACCGGCTTGAGGCCCGGCCGGATCACCTTGACCACCACTTCCTCGCCGGTTTTCAGCTGCGCGGCGTGCACCTGGGCCACCGACGCCGAGGCCAGCGGTTCGACGTCGAAGCGGCTGAATACTTCACTGATTTTCTTGCCGAGCTGCTCTTCGATCAACTTGACCGACACTTGCGAGTCGAACGGCGGCACGCGGTCCTGCAGCATCATCAGCTCATCGGCGATGTCTTCGGGCAGCAGGTCGCGGCGGGTGGAGAGGATCTGCCCGAACTTGATGAAAATCGGCCCCAGGTCCTGCAACGCCAGGCGCAATCGTGCGCCACGGCTCAGGTCCAGGGTCTTGCGCGGAAACCAGCGCCACGGCAAGGCGTAACGCAGCACCAGCAGGAACCAGGGCAGCGGCAGGGCGAACAGCAGGTCATCTAGGCGGTAGCGGATCACGACGCGCTGGATGCGCAACAAACGGCGGACGGCAAGCAGCTTCATGCGTTATCGCTTGGGTCGAGGGATCGGAAAAGGCGCTCGAAACGCGCCTCGAGACGTTCCAGATCGAGTTTGATCTGGTCCAGTTCACTGAATCGGGCTTCGGCTTCGCGCTGACCGACGAGGGTGCGCGATTCTTCGGCCAGGTATTCGCCCAGGTTCTGGCCGAGGCTGGCGAACCCTTGCTGATACCAGCGGGCGCGACTGCGCAGGTGACCGCCGACCAGTTGCGTGGCAACCGGGCCTAGCCAGCGCGAGAGTTCGTACTCCCAATCCAGCTCGAGGTCCTGCAGGATGGCCGCCAGTTCCAGCAGCACCCCGCTGTCGCCGTCGAGCTCGACTTCAGGTGCATGCAGCACCGCCGTCTTGTCCTTGCTCATCGCCAGTTTCAGCAGGCTGGAGGCTGGTGCGCGCAAGGTGCAGTCGGCGCCGGTTTCCCAATGGGACGCAAGCATCAGGCCCTCATCGCTGGGCATGATGAACACTTGCAGCGCCGGGTTGCGGCAATCGACGGCAATCACTTTGCCAGCCAAATGCGCCAGCCGCGGCAGCGCCGTGCTGTCGAGACGAAGCACCCGGTTCAGGCCAAGCTCAACGCTGGCGAGCACGCCGGCGAGCAGCATCAGGGCTTGATGCCACGGTGCAGGGCGACGATGCCTGCGGTCATGTTGTGATAGGTCACACGGTCGAAACCGGCCTCGACCATCATCGACTTCAGGGTTTCCTGGTTCGGGTGCATGCGGATCGATTCGGCCAGGTAGCGGTAGCTTTCCGAGTCGTTGGTGATCAGCTTGCCCATCAGCGGCATGAAGGCGAACGAGTAGGCGTCGTAGGCTTTGGACATCAGTGCGTTGGTCGGCTTGGAGAATTCCAGCACCAGCAGTCGACCACCAGGCTTGAGCACGCGCAACATGGAGCGCAGGGCGTCTTCCTTGTGCGTCACGTTGCGCAGGCCGAAGGCGATCGTCACGCAGTCGAAATGGTTGTCCGGGAACGGCAGTTTTTCCGCATCGGCCTGGACAAATTCGACGTTGCCGGCCACACCCAGGTCCAGCAGGCGGTCACGGCCAACCTTGAGCATGGATTCGTTAATGTCGGCCAGGACTACCTGGCCGGTCGGGCCAACGAGGTGGGAGAACTTGCGGGTTAGATCGCCCGTGCCACCAGCAATGTCCAGCACCCGGTTACCGGTGCGCACACCCGACAACTCGATCGCGAAACGCTTCCACAGACGGTGCATGCCGCCCGACAGGAGGTCGTTCATCAGGTCGTACTTGGCGGCTACCGAGTGGAAAACCTCAGCGACTTTTTCCGCTTTCTGGCTTTCCGGAACGTTTTTGAAGCCGAAGTGAGTGGTGGGTTCGGCATCGCTGCCTTTGCGCTGATCAGTCATATCGCTGTCACCAAAAGAGAATGCGCGACATTCTAATCCCCAAGGGATGCTTTGTCTTGGCAAGGCTGCAGGTAAGATGGATCACCCTCGGGACGTTTTGCCGCAGCAGCGGTCAAGATTCAATGAACAAGCATTCATAAAGCAGGAGTCATTCGATGGCCCATTTTAGTGTTGAGCGTGCCCACGGCCTGGGTAGGGAAGCGGCCCGTGAGAAGGCCGACAAGCTGGCGCAAAAACTTTCCGATCAGTATGGCCTGGAGCCGCAGTGGTCCGGTGACACTCTGAACCTCAAGCGCTCCGGTGTGAAAGGTGCGGTGCATGTCACCGACGATTCGATCAAGGTCGATGTGGAACTGGGCCTGATGATGTCGGCCATGAGTGGCATGATCAAGGCCGAGATCGAGAAGGCGCTCGATAAAGCTCTCGCATAAGGCGCGCGATCTTGTAGGAGCAAGCTTGCTCGCGATGGCATCTACACGGTGTAACAGCAATACCGAGGTGCCTGCATCGCGAGCAAGCTTGCTCCTGCAGTGAGTGGCGAGGGCACCACCGGTCCATGTCAGTTGTTAGGGTGCCGTTTCTAATTTTTCTCCCTACTTTGTGCCTGAGCCCGACACTTATCCGGGCAGTTCCTCAAACCTTCTGCGCGTGAGGTGCACCATGGCCAAAGTTATTTTGAAGAAAAAAATCGACGCTTCGACGACCGCTCTGCATGACGTTAAATCGTATGCCCGCAAGATCTGGCTGGCGGGCCTGGGTGCCTACACCAAGGTCGGCCAAGAGGGTAGCGAGTACTTTCAAGAGCTGATCAAGGCTGGGCAAGCAGTTGAAACCAAAGGCAAAAAAGTAGTTGCCGAAAAGCTTGAAGCGGCCAATGCCGAGATCGATGAAGCCAAGAGTGAAGTCAGCACTTTCAAAGGCAAGGTCGAAGTTCAACTCGACAAAGTCGAGAGAGCGTTCGACTCGCGTGTCGCAAGTACCTTGAATCGTATCGGCATTCCGTCTAAACATGACGTTGAGACACTCTCTGCCAAGCTCGATGAGCTCACGGCACTGCTCGAACGCGTCGCGCGTAAATCTTAAGGAGAACGGGATGGCTGGTAAAAAGAACACCGAAAAAGACGGCAGCTCGTGGATCGGGAAAGTCGAAGACTACTCCCGCAAGATCTGGCTGGCTGGTTTGGGTGTGTACTCGAAGATCGACACTGACGGCAGCAAACTCTTCGACTCACTGGTTAAAGACGGCGAGAAAGCCGAGAAGCTCACCAAGAGCGCTGTTGGCAAGACTGTCGACGCCGCCAAGGACTCCGCTTCGTCGGCCAAGTCGCGCATCAGCGGCGTGAAAGATCGTGCACTGGGCAAGTGGGATGAACTCGAAGGTGCTTTCGACAAGCGCCTGAACAGCGCCATTTCGCGCCTGGGCGTGCCGAGCCGCAATGAAGTCAAGGCGCTGCACAGCAAGGTCGATACCCTGACCAAGCAAATCGAAAAACTCACCGGTGCCAAGGTTGCGCCTGTTGCGGCGAAAACCGCGGCAGCTAAACCGGCCGCCAAAACCGCAGCCAAGCCATTGGCCAAACCTGCTGCTAAAGCAGCTGCCAAACCGGCTGCAAAAACTGCCGCTGCCAAGCCAGCCGCTGCCAAACCAGCGGCAAAACCGGCAGCTGCTAAAACCGCCGCCAAGCCTGCAGCGAAAACCGCTGCCGCCAAACCGGCAGCCAAGCCAGCGGCAAAACCTGCTGCTGCGAAAAAACCAGCAGTGAAAAAACCGGCTGCTCCAAAAGCTGCCGCCGCCAAACCAGCAGAGGCTCCAGCCAAACCGGCAACTCCGGTAGCTTCGGCAGCTCCGGCAAGCACTGCGAACTCCGCTGCCGCGCCGACCCCTGCTGTAACCCAGACTGCCGCGCCAACTCCATCGACGCCAACCAGTCAGTCCTGATCGTTCGGGACTCTAGAAAACGCCCGGCCTGCCAAGGTCGGGCGTTTTTGTTTGAGGCTTTTGGTGTTAATGCTCTTCCAGGTATTGCAACGCCATTTGTTCAGTCGCCGCTTTGATCGGCGGCAACAAGTGCGGCGCCACCAGCATCATGATCTGGTAGACCACCAATCGCACTTCGCCTGCGCGGCCGAGTATCCGCTGATAGTCCAGTGAGAACAGCAGTGTCAGGGTGATCTGCTCCACCAGTTGCCCCAGCGCCTGGGTGTCGCTCACGAGTTGCCCCAGGGCCTTCAATCGGGCCAGCAGCGACGCCAGTGTGCGCTTGAGCGCATTGAGCAGGTTGCGAATACCCTTGGCCAGTTTGGGCAGGCGCCCGGCCAGGTTCGACAGGTCCTGGAACAGAAAGCGATAGTGGGACAGGCGTTCGACGATCAGGTGCAGGAACAGCCAGTAATCCTCAGGAGCCAGTTCGACGTCGGCCGGGGGATCGAGCAACGGGGCCAGTTCTGTCTGGAAACGTTCGAACAGGCCGAGAATCAGCGGTTCCTTGCCGTGGAAGTGGTAGTACAGATTGCCCGGGCTGATGCCCATTTCGTTGGCAACTTCCATGGTGGAAACATTCGGTTCGCCCTTCTCATTGAACAACTGCAGGGCACATTCGAGTATCCGTTCGCGGGTTTTCATCCAGTCTTCTTTTGATCGGGTCATGCCACGGCCGGTAGAGACCGTGGTCGTTGAACATCAGCGCACGCGCACGTAAGTCCCGGGCGCTGCCTCCATCGGTGGATAACTCTGATTGCCGAGGGCCATGTGCGTTTCTTTTTTCGCGCCCGAGCGCTCCTGAATCCAGTCCAGCCATTGCGTCCACCAGCTGCCTTGGACGGGTTTGGCGTCGTAGTACCAGGCCCTGGGGTCGCTGCTCAGTTTTGCGCCTTCGAGGTAGTTGGCTTTCGGATTGTTCGGCGGGTTGAGAATGCTCTGCACATGACCGCTGTTGGACAGCACGAAGCGGCGCTCGCCACCGAGCAGCAGGGTCGAGCGATACACCGCGTCCCACGGCGTGATGTGGTCGTTGATGCCAGCCACGCTGAAACTGTCGACGGTGACCTTCTGCAGGTCGATCGCGGTGCCGCAGACTTCCAGGCCACCGGGATGGCTCAGCGGGTTGTGCTTGAAGAAGTCCAGCAAGTCGCCATGCAGGGCGGCCGGCAGGCGGGTGTTGTCGTTGTTCCAGTAGAGGATGTCGAACGCCGGCGGCTCCTTGCCCATCAGGTAGTTGTTGACGAAGTAGCTCCAGATCAAATCGTTGGGGCGCATCCAGGCGAAGACCTTGGCCATGTCGCGGCCGTCCAGTACACCTTTCTGGTAGGAGCGGCGCTTGGCGGCTTCCAGGGTCTGTTCGTCGGCGAAGAGCGTGGCCGGGCTGTCCAGTTGGCTGTCGAGCAGGCTCACCAGGTACGTCGCGCTGGAAACACGGCGCAGTTGGCGCTTGGCTTGCAGGTGACCCTGCAGGGCGGCAATGGTCAGCCCGCCTGCGCAGGCACCCATCAGGTTGACTTCGCGGGCGCCGGTGATCGCCCGGCAGACATTCATGGCTTCTTCTACCGCTTCAACGTAGGTCGACAGGCCCCATTCGCGGTGGCGTATATCCGGATTGCGCCAACTGATGACGAAGGTTTGCAGGCCGTTCTTGAGCGCGAACTGGACGAAGCTGTTGTGGGGGCTGAGGTCGAAAATGTAGTACTTGTTGATTTGTGGCGGCACCACCAGCAGCGGTTTGGAATACTGCTTTTCGCTCATCGGCTTGTACTGGATCAGTTCCAGCAGTTCGTTGCGAAACACCACGGCGCCGGTGGTGGTGGCGACGGTCTTGCCGACCTCGAATGCGTGCTTGGTGACTTGTCGGGGTAGCCCGTCGTTGTGCAGGAGGTCGTCGACCAGATGGCCTATCCCGCGCACCAGGCTGTTGCCGCCGGAGTTGAAGATTTCCTTGATCGCCAGCGGATTGAGCAGGCTGTTGGACGGCGACACGGCATCGTTGAGCAGGGCGAATGCGAAGTGCGCGCGGGCGCGGTCATCCGGGTTCATGTTGCTTTCGTCGATCCAGCTTTTGACCTGCTTCTGCCAGCTCAGGTAGGCCTGCAGACTGCGACGATAAAAGGGGTTGAGACTCCATGCCGGGTCGTCGAAACGACGGTCCTGCGGGTTGGTGGGATGCAGGGTGTCGCCCAGCAACACGCGACCCAGTTGACCACCTAGTTTCAAGGCGTGTCGCGCGGTATGCACGGGGTGGCGCAGGCCATGGGCGGCAACACTGCGCAAAGTCGAAACCAGATCCCGGCCACGCAGGCCGGTAATCGCACTTTGTGCGTTGATGAACGCGGCGGGAGTGGGTAGTGACTCCCTCGCAGGTTTATCGCGCATGACTCAACACTCCTTCGTCTTCAGGCCAAATACAAAACACCGAACCAGAACACCATAGACGCTGTAGCGGGTTGTTGCGCGGTGCGATGTCCTGCCGCCCCCTCTTTGCCATACAAAAAATGGGCCGGTCAGCCACCGAGTGGCGCCGGATGCGGATGCATCACCGCACGCTGGCGCTCCTCCTCGAGGAACTTCATGATGATCGGCGCCACCGCTTCGGCCCGGGTAATCAGGAACAGATGGCCGTCATCGATGATGTGCAACTGGGCATTGGGAATCCGCCAGGCCAGCAAACGCATATTGACCAGCGGGATCAAGGGATCGTCGTCGCCGGCCAGGACCAGGGTTGGCTGATTGATCTTGTGCAGCCAGTGAATGCTGGTCCAGCCGAAGCCGGCGAACAGTTGCCAGTAGTAACCGAGCTTGCCCGCCGAACGGACCTTCGCCGCGTGGCTCGCGGCCAGCGTCGGGTCGCGACGGAATGCGCCGCCGTAGATCATTGGCGCAATGCGGATCACATGGGAGGGCTGGATGTAGCGCCGCGGGCTGGCCATCATCCACAAGACTTTCGGCTTGCCCGGCACCATCACCGTGCCCGCTGCCGTCGCGGCCAGGACAAGCTTTTTGCAACGCTCCGGGTAGTCATAGGCGAACTGCTGCGCCAGGGCTCCACCCCAGGACACGCCGATCACATTGACCTGCCCGTAGTCGAGGTAGTCGAGCATGCGTGCCGTGAGTTTCGCCAGGCCCGGAAAACGATACGGACGATTCGGCGTCGACGAACCACCGACACCGGGCACGTCGAAGGCGATGACTTCCAGGTCCGGGTCCAGTGCCGCGACGAACGGAAACACCAGCTCCAGGTTGGCGCCGATGCCGTTGAAAATCAGCAAGGGCGTCAAATGAGGCTTGCCGGGGCGCACCGCCGTGCGGAGGGTCTGGCCATCCAGGTCGACGGTGCGGAATATGAACGGTTGCGGCATGCTTCTGGCCCTGTGGGTTAATTCATCCCCGAACCCCTGTAGGAGCGAGCTTGCTCGCGAAAAACGCCAGGGCAACGCGTTAAGTCAGACAGTGCGCGTAATCGTTGACGTCCATCGCGAGTAAGCTCGCTCCTACAGTGAGGCGGGTGTGTCAGTTACCGCTCGTGCACGTAAGTGCCTGGCGCCGCTTCACCCGGCGGATAGGCCTTGTTGCCCAGTTTTGCCGGGGCCTTTTTCAGCTCGCCCGAGCGTTGGGCCTGCCAGGCCTGCCAGTGCAGCCACCAGGAATCGGTGTGCTTGGTGGCGTTCGCTTGCCACTCATCGGCATTGTTCGCCACTTCGGTGCTGGTCATGTAACGGGATTTCGGATTGCCCGGCGGGTTCAGGATGCTCTGGATATGCCCGCTGCTCGACAGTACGAATTCAACGTTGCCGCCAAACAGCTGCGCCGACTTGTAGCAGGACTTCCACGGGGTGATGTGGTCGTTGGTGCCGGCAAGGGAAAATATGTCGGCCGTCACTTGCTTGAGGTCGATGGCGGTGCCGCACACTTCCAGTGCATTCGGGCGAATCAGTGGGTTGTTTTTGAACAGCTCGATCAGGTCGCCGTGGAACGCCGCGGGCAACCGGGTGGTGTCGTTGTTCCAGAACAGGATGTCGAATACCGGCGGTTCGTTGCCCAGCAGGTAATTGTTGACCCAGTAGTTCCAGATCAGGTCGTTGGGGCGCATCCAGGCGAAGACCTTCGCCATGTCGCGGCCTTCCAGTACGCCGGCCTGGTACGAGTGGCGCTTGGCGGCTTCAAGGGTCTGTTCATTGACGAACAGGGCGACGTCGCTCTCGAGAGTGGTATCGAGCACGCTCACCAGCAAGGTCAGGGCGTTGACCTTGTTCTCGCCGATCGCCGCGTAATGGCCCAACAGCGCGGTGCAGGTGATTCCGCCGGAGCAGGCTCCGAGCATGTTCACGTCTTTGCTGCCGGTGATCGCGGTGACGACATCAACCGCTTCCTTGAGGGCTTCGATGTAGGTCGAAAGGCCCCACTCGCGCTGCTCCTTGGTCGGGTTGCGCCAGCTGACGATGAAGGTCTGCACGTTGTTGCGCAGGCAGAACCGCGCCAGGCTCTTGTCCGGGCTCAGGTCGAAAACGTAGAACTTGTTGATCTGTGGCGGTACCACCAGCAGCGGGCGTTCGTGTACCTGCTCGGTGGTCGGCTTGTACTGGATCAGTTCCAGTACATCGTTGCGAAACACCACGGCGCCCTCGGTCACGCCCAGGCTCTTGCCGACCTCGAACGCACCCATGTTGACCTGGCTCGGCATGCCGCCGTTGTGTACCAGATCCTTGGCCAGGTGCGAGAGGCCATCAAGCAGGCTCTTGCCGCCGGTTTCGAAAAAGCGTTTGACTGCCGCCGGGTTGGCCGCGGTATTGGTCGGCGCCATGGCTTCGGTCATGAGGTTGATCACGAAGTGCCCGCGCGCCACATCGCTGGGGCTGAGGTTGCTTTCGTCGATCCAGGCGTGGAGTTCCTTGCGCCACGCCAGGTAGGTTTGCAAATAGCGTTTGTAGAGCGGGTTCTGGCTCCAGGCCGGATCGGCGAAGCGACGGTCATCGCTGGTTGGTTGCAGCCCGGATTTACCAAACAGCACGTTCTTGAGTTCAAGACCAAAGTGCGCGACATGTTTGACGCTATGCACCGGTTGCTTGATGGCCTGCCTAAGCACCATTCGAGCAGAAGCCAGTAGATCCTTTCCACGCAGCCCAACGACAGGATTGAGCCCCAGGGTGTTTTCCGAGGCTTGATACTTCAACTCATCGTTACTCTTGTTACTCATCTACGACGCTCCATTGCCCTGAGACGAGTACCTTGGTCCCACTGTGTAGTCACACAGCCAATGCCAGGTACTACGCTCGGGTGACCGTTAATTCTGCATCACTGCTTTTCAGTTCAGAGAGCACTGCAGGGAACTTGCCAGCTCCATTGGTTACCCGAGTTTAATTTTTTTCGCAAGCGGGCCAAGCGTCGACCCTAAAGCCGAGCATTCAAGCAGATGGAATTAGAAAATGCCCTCTAAAGAGCAAGAGGTGCAGGCTAGAGCATCAGCTTGACGACAGATTCGTTCGGGTCGCGGGTTTTTCCCGCAGCCTTGAGCTCGGCAAGATAATCGTCCCAGAGTGCGTCATGACGCCGTCCCAGTTCGTAGAGGTATTCCCAGGTGAACAGGCCGCTGTCGTGGCCATCGTCGAAGGTCAGCTTCAGAGCGTACTGACCGGCCGGTTCTATCTTGCTCAGTCCTACGTTGATCTTGCCAAATTGCAGGATGGGTTTGCCGTGGCCCTGGACCTCGGCGGAGGGGGAGTGCACGCGCAGGAACTCGGCGGGCAGGGTGTATTCCTCGCCGGACGCGTATTTGAGCGTCAGGGTATTCGAGGCTTTGTGCAGCTTGATGTCGGTGGGAAGCATAGGAAGAGCCTTGGGCGGAAAGCTACATGCTGCAAGCTTAACTCAGCTTGCAGCATGTAGCTTGCCGTTTGCTGCTCTACAGAATGTAGCGGGACAGGTCTTCGTTCTGCGCCAATTCGCCCAGGTGGCCGTTGACGTAGTCGGCGTCGATCTGGATCACCTTGTCGTCATGGACGCTGGCCAGGTCGCCGGCGCTGAAAGACACTTCTTCGAGCAGGCGTTCAAGCAAGGTGTGCAGGCGGCGGGCGCCGATGTTTTCGGTTTTCTCGTTGACCTGCCAGGCGATCTCGGCAATGCGCTTGATACCGCTCGGCAGGAACTCGATGCCCAGGCCTTCGGTTTTCAGCAGCGCGCAATATTGCTCGGTGAGCGAGGCATGGGGTTCGCTGAGGATGCGCTCGAAATCTTCCGGGCTCAGGGCCTTGAGTTCGACGCGGATCGGCAGACGACCTTGCAGCTCGGGCACCAGGTCGCTTGGCTTGCTCAGGTGAAAGGCGCCGGAGGCGATGAACAGGATATGGTCGGTCTTGACCATGCCCAGCTTGGTGTTGACGGTGCAGCCTTCGATCAGTGGCAGCAAGTCGCGCTGCACGCCTTCGCGGGATACATCTACGCCGCCGGAATTGCCACGCTTGGCGACCTTGTCGATTTCGTCGATGAACACGATGCCATGCTGCTCGACCGCTTCCAGGGCCTTGGCCTTCAACTCTTCATCGTTGACCAGGCGGCTGGCCTCTTCGTCGCGCACCAGCTTCAGCGCTTCCTTGACCTTGAGCTTGCGGGCTTTCTTCTTGCCCTTGCCCATGTTGGCGAACAGGCTTTGCAGCTGGTTGGTCATTTCTTCCATGCCCGGTGGCGCGGAGATGTCGACGCCGGCCATTTCGGCGACTTCGATTTCGATCTCCTTGTCATCCAGTTGGCCTTCGCGCAGGCGCTTGCGGAACAGCTGACGGGTGTTGGAATCCTGGGTCGGGGCATCGTCGCTGCTGAAGCCCATGCGTGCCGGTGGCAGCAGGGCGTCGAGGATGCGCTCTTCAGCAGCGTCTTCGGCGCGGTGGCGTACCTTGACGATTTCCTGTTCGCGCAGCAGCTTGATCGCGGCATCGGCGAGGTCGCGAATGATCGATTCGACGTCACGGCCGACGTAGCCGACTTCGGTGAACTTGGTGGCTTCGACCTTGATGAAAGGCGCGTTGGCCAGTTTGGCCAGGCGACGGGCGATCTCGGTTTTACCGACACCGGTCGGGCCGATCATCAGGATGTTCTTTGGTGTTACTTCAACACGCAGCTCTTCAGGCAGCTGCATGCGGCGCCAGCGATTGCGCAGGGCAATGGCGACGGCGCGCTTGGCATCGTCCTGGCCGATGATATGGCGATTGAGTTCGTGGACGATTTCACGGGGAGTCATGGACATAATATTCAAAGGACCTCAAGCAAGAATGAACCGTGGCACGGGGCCGAATCAGGCTTACTCGGCGCAGTCCTGCTCCTCAATGGTCTGGGTGTGGTTGGTGAATACGCAGATGTCGCCGGCAATGCCGAGGGCGGTTTCGACGATTTCCCGGGCCGACAGGTCGGTTTTTTTCAGCAGTGCGCTGGCCGCGGCTTGTGCATAGGCGCCGCCGGAGCCCATGGCGATCAGGCCGTCTTCTGGCTCGACCACATCACCGTTGCCGGTAATGATCAGCGAGGCGTCCTTGTTTGCAACGGCGAGCATGGCTTCCAGGCGGCTCAGGGTGCGGTCGGTGCGCCATTCCTTGGCGAGCTCGACAGCTGCGCGTACCAGGTGACCCTGATGCTTTTCAAGTTGGCCTTCGAAGCGTTCGAAGAGGGTAAAGGCGTCAGCGGTGGCACCGGCAAAACCGGCAATGACCTGGCCGTGGTACAGGCGACGAACTTTTTTCGCGTTGCCTTTCATCACGGTATTGCCAAGGGAAACCTGGCCGTCGCCGCCCATGACGACTTTGCCGTGGCGGCGAACTGAAACGATGGTGGTCAAGGGAAGAGTCTCCACGCTGCGGGGCGAAAATGCCGTATGCCCATTCATATGGGGGTGGTGGAGTGGATTTCAACTGTAGGACGGGAGAGGGGACGAGCGGTGGCTTGGCCAAGCGTCTTGTGGTGTCTGTTCTGACGCCATCGCGGGCAAGCCCGCTCCCACAGGATTTACGCTAACCCTGTGGGAGCTGGCTTGCCAGCGAAGAACGATGACGCGGTGTGTCTGGTGGAGTCAGCGGTTCTGGCGTTGTTGTAACAACAGATTGCTGAAGCCGGCACCAGCCAGTTGTTTCTGTGCCGTGGTCAACTGCTCACGGTTGCTGAACGGACCCACTAATACCCGATACCAGGTCTCGTCCTTCACCGTGCCCGATTCAACCGCCACCGCCTGGCCAAGCAGAATGATCTGCGCCCGCACCTTGTCCGCGTCAGCCTCCTTGCGGAACGATCCGGCCTGCAGGAAGAACTTGGTCACTGGTGCGGCCTTGGCCACCGGTGGTGCTGGCGGCGGCGTAATGCCAGCCAGGGCTGCCTGGGCACGGGCGGTATCGATCTTCGCCGCTTCCGCCGGGGTAACCGGCGTGGTCGGAATGGCCGGTACTTGTGGCGTCGGCAGGGTTTTTTCCGGCACGGCATCCGGCGGCACGATGACTTCCGATTCCGGCAACAGGGTGTAGAAGTCGTACTTCGGCTTCACCGGTTGCGTCGGGCTCGGCGGGGTCTTGTTGGCCTCGGCGATCTTGGTGGCTTTCTGTTGCTGCTCGACTTTCTCGCGCTTGACCGTGTCGCTGCCCTTGCCCGGCTCCAGCTTCATCAGGAATACGATGAAAGCACCGACCGTCAGGCCGATGGCCATCCACAGCCAACCCGGGATCGGTTGCTTCGCTGGAGCTTGGTAACGGCTGGCGCCACGCTTGGGTGCAGGTTTTTTCTTGGCAGCCAACTTACATACGCTCCAGAGTTTCCAGGCCCAAGAGTTCCAGGCCTTGCTTGAGAGTGCGACCGGTCAGCGCGGCGAGGCGCAGGCGGCTCTGCATTTGTTCCGGGGTGTCGGCGGCGAGGATCGGGCAGTTCTCGTAGAAGCTGGAGAACAGGCCGGCGACGTCGTACAGGTAGGTGCAGAGGATGTGCGGCGTGCCTTTCTCGGACACGTTGTTCAGCACTTCGCCGAATTGTGCGAGTTTCGCCGCCAGTTCGAGCTCGTGGGCTGCTTCGAGAACGATCTGACCCTCTACTTCGCTGAAGTCCTTGCCGAGTTTGCGGAACACGCCAGCCACGCGGGTGTACGCGTACAGCAGGTACGGCGCGGTGTTGCCTTCGAAGTTCAGCATCAGGTCGAAGTTGAAGCTGTAGTCGCTGGTGCGGTGCTTGGACAGGTCGGCGTATTTCACCGCGCCGATGCCCACCACCTTGGCGATGTTGCGCAGCTCGGCTTCGGCCAGCTCCGGGTTCTTGTCCTTGACCAGGGTGTAGGCACGTTCCTGGGCTTCGGTCAGCAGGTCGATCAGCTTCACGGTGCCGCCATCACGGGTCTTGAACGGGCGGCCGTCAGCGCCGTTCATGGTGCCAAAGCCCATGTGTTCCATTTCCATCGGGTGCGTCACGAAGCCGGCCTTACGGGCGACGGCGAACACTTGCTGGAAGTGCAGGGCCTGACGCTGGTCGACGAAGTACAGTGCGCGGTCGGCCTTGAGCTTGCCGCTGCGGTAGCGCACGGCGGCCAGGTCGGTGGTGGCGTAGAGGTAGCCGCCGTCAGCCTTGACGATGATCACCGGCAGCGGGTCGCCGTCGGCGTTCTTGAACTCATCGAGGAACACGCACTGGGCGCCGTTGCTCTCGACCAACATGCCGGCGGCCTTCAGGTCGTTGACCACATTGATCAGGTCGTCGTTGTAGGCGCTTTCGCCCATTACGTCGGCCATGGTCAGTTTGACGTTCAGCAGCTCGTAGATCTTCTGGCAGTGGGACAGCGAGATGTCCTTGAACCTGGTCCACAGCGCCAGGCAATCGGGATCGCCAGCCTGCAGCTTGACCACCAGGCCACGGGCACGGTCGGCGAACTCTTCGGATTCGTCAAAGCGGCCTTTGGCGGCGCGGTAGAAGTTTTCCAGGTCCGACAGCTCGTCGCTGGTGATCGGGTTTTCCTGCAGGTAAGCCATCAGCATGCCGAACTGGGTGCCCCAGTCGCCGACGTGGTTCTGCCGGATCACTTCGTCACCGAGGAATTCGAGAACGCGGGCTACGCCGTCGCCAATGATGGTCGAGCGCAAGTGGCCGACGTGCATCTCTTTGGCCAGGTTCGGTGCTGACAGGTCGACCACGGTGCGCTGTACCGGGCCGGCCTTGCGCACGCCGATGTGTTCATCGGCCAAGGCGGCGTCCAGGCGTGTAGCCAGGGCCTGGGTGTTCTGGAAGAAGTTCAGGAAGCCAGGGCCGGCGATTTCAGCCTTGGAGACGTTTTCGTCAGCCGGCAGGGCCGCGATGATTTTTTCCGCCAGGTCGCGCGGCTTCATGCCCGCAGGCTTGGCCAGCATCATGGCGATGTTGCTGGCGAAGTCGCCGTTCTTCTTGTCTCGGGAGTTTTCAACCTGGATCGCCGGCGACAGGCCTTCAGGCAACACACCTTCGTTGACGAGTTGGGTGATGGCTTGTTGGATCAGCTGGCGAATGGTGTCTTTCATGGTCTTCTCTTTCGACCGCAGGCGCGGCGGCGCATCATGCGCTGGTGGAAAAACTGGGCATTATCCGTTGCCGAGGCGGGCTTGCCAACTATAGCGGGCAGGTTATGGATATGTGGTGACAAAAGAGGCAAAGATCTTTTAATACAGATCCACCGGATCAACATCCAAAGACCAACGTACCGCCCGCCCGCTCGGCATCTGCTCCAGCACCAGCAACCAACTGGCAAGCAACCGATGCAGCGGCGCCCGTGCCGTAGCCTGCAACAACAACTGCGCCCGATAACGCCCGGCCCGACGCTCCATCGGTGCTGGAACCGGTCCCAGCAGTTCAATTCCGGTCAGATTCTGTTCGGCCAGCAAGCGCTCGGCTTCGCTGCAGGCCTCATCAAGAAACCCCTCGGCTTGTCCGGGCTTGTGCGCCTCGGCCCGCAGCAACGCCAAGTGCGCAAACGGCGGCAGCCCCGCCGCGCGACGTTCGCTCAAGGCCTGTTCGGCAAAGGCGAAGTAACCCTGCTCGGTCAACTGCACCAGCAGCGGATGGTCGGCCAGGTGCGTCTGGATGATCACTTTGCCAGGCTCTTCCGCCCGACCCGCTCGACCCGCGACCTGGACAATCAGTTGCGCCATGCGCTCGCTGGCGCGGAAGTCACCGGAGAACAGCCCGCCATCGGCATCCAGGATCGATACCAGGGTCACGCGCGGGAAGTGGTGCCCTTTGGCGAGCATCTGCGTGCCCACCAGGATGCATGGCTGGCCTTTCTGGATGGTCGCGAACAACTGGTTCATTGCGTCCTTGCGCGACGTGCTGTCGCGGTCGACTCGCAGTACCGGATAGTCCGGGAACAGGATTCCCAGGCGTTCCTCGGCCCGTTCGGTGCCGGCCCCCACGGGGCGCAGGTCGACCTTGTTGCACTTGGGGCACTGGCGCGGTACGCGTTCGACATAGCCGCAATGATGGCAACGCAGTTCGCCGTAGCGCTGGTGCACCGTCATGCGCGCATCGCAGCGTTGGCACTCGGACATCCAGCCGCAGTCATGGCACAGCAGGGTTGGGGCAAAACCGCGGCGGTTGAGGAACACCAGCACCTGCTGGCCGGCAGCGAGGGTCTGGCCAATGGCTTGTTGCATGGGGCCGGAAATACCGCTGTCCAGTGGACGGCTTTTTACGTCCAGTCGTAGGAAGCGCGGTTGCTTGGCGCCGCCGGCACGCTCGTTCAGCCGCAGCAGGCCATACCGACCGGTGTAGGCGTTGTGCAGGCTTTCCAGTGAGGGCGTGGCAGACCCCAGGACAATCGGGATGTTTTCCTGGCGTGCCCTGACCAGCGCCAGATCGCGGGCGTGATAGCGCAAGCCTTCCTGCTGTTTATAGGAACCATCGTGTTCTTCGTCGATGATGATCAGCCCCGGATTCTTCATCGGCGTGAACAGCGCCGAGCGGGTGCCGATAATGATGTCGGCTTCACCATCGCGGGCGGCGAGCCAGGCCTCGAGACGTTCGCGATCATTGACCGCCGAGTGAATCAGCGCGATACGCGCGTTGAACCGTTGCTCGAAGCGCGCCAGGGTCTGTGGGCCGAGGTTGATTTCCGGGATCAGCACCAGCGCTTGCTTGCCGGCCTCCAGGGTTTCGCGAATCAACTGCAAATAGACTTCGGTCTTGCCGCTGCCGGTAACGCCGGCGAGCAGGAACGCGTGGTAGCGGTCGAATCCTGCGCGAATGGCTTCATACGCGGCCCGCTGCTCCGAGTTGAGTGGCAGCTCTGGTTGGGCCAGCCAGTGTTCGTGTCGGGCTCCGGGGGCGTGCCTGCGAATTTCGACCTGGACCAGGTCTTTGGCCAGCAACAGATCGAGGCTGTCCTTGCTTAACATCAGCTTGCTCAACAACTGATGGGCGACGCCGTGGGGGTGCTGGGCCAGCGTTGCCAGGGCTTCGCGCTGGCGCGGGGCGCGGGCGATACGCGGGTCATCGAGGCTGGCGCCCGGCGCGGCGGACCAGAAGCGCTCCTGGCGCGCCTCGGCCAGTTCGCCCTGGCGCAGCAGCACCGGCAGTGCCCAGCTCAAGGTGTCGCCGAGACTGTGTTGGTAGTACTGGGAGGTCCACAGGCACAACTTGAACAGCGTTTGAGGCAGCGGCGGTGTAGCGTCAAGCAGGGCGAGGGCGGGTTTGAGTTTTTCTGCCGGCACTTCGCTGGTGTCGGTGACCTCCACCAGGATCCCGATCATCTCCCGCCGGCCGAACGGCACTCGCAAACGCATGCCAGGGTGCAACTGTGCACGCAGCACGCCGGCCGGTGCCCGGTAGTCGAACAGGCGGCGCAGGGGCGAAGGCAGGGCGAGGCGCAGAATGGCGTCGGGCACGCGGGGGGATCTCGATAGGCGGGTACAAAGGAAGAATCAGGGCCGGGAGCCTAGCAGACGACCGGTTTGAGGGACAGCTTGCGTGATTGGCATTGTCTGGTAGAATCCGCGGCCTAATTACGTGCGGTATTCAACAATAGTGTTGGGTGGCGGCACGCTAGCCCGAGGAAGACACCATGAAAGCTGATATCCATCCAGAATACCCAGCAGTTGCTGTTACCTGCAGCTGCGGCAACAAGTTCGAAACCCGTTCGACCTTCGGCAAAGCCCTGGCGATCGACGTTTGCAACGAATGCCACCCGTTCTACACCGGTAAGCAGAAGACTCTGGACACTGGCGGCCGCGTTCAGCGCTTCGCAGACCGTTTCGGTGCTTTCGGTGCGAAAAAGGCCTAAGGCCGATCATCCTGGGAAAGCGCTACAGTTTTTCCATGCTGATGAAAAAGGCGTCCCCCGGGACGCCTTTTTTGTGCCTGTGATTTGGCTGCAATGGCCATTTTCAAATAATTGTAGACATTTTTTGCTTGAATTGTGAACAGTCTATCCCTTGTGTTCCGCGGCTCTTGGGCCAAAGTCGTAGGGTGGGGCGCTTGACAGGGGTGACCGGTCAGTCTTGTGGGGATTTTGTCAGGCGCGTATCCTCGCTGACCAGTCTGTCCAACAGTAAAAGCGGAATGCCAAAATGTCTGATCTGAAAACTGCCGCTCTCGAATATCACGCCAATCCTCGTCCAGGGAAGCTGAGTGTCGAGCTCACCAAGGCCACCGCTACCGCCCGCGACCTGTCGCTGGCCTACAGCCCCGGCGTAGCTGAACCAGTACGCGAGATCGCCCGCGATCCTGAGCTGGCCTACAAATACACCGGCAAAGGCAACCTGGTTGCAGTTATTTCCGATGGCACCGCGATTCTCGGCCTGGGTAATCTTGGCCCATTGGCCTCCAAGCCAGTGATGGAAGGTAAAGGCGTGCTGTTCAAGCGCTTCGCCGGCATCGACGTTTTCGACATCGAAGTCGACTCCGAAAGCCCGCAAGCCTTCATCGACACCGTCAAGCGCATCTCCATCACCTTCGGTGGCATCAACCTGGAAGACATCAAGGCACCTGAGTGCTTTGAGATCGAACGTGCCCTGATCGAGCAGTGCGACATCCCGGTATTCCACGACGACCAGCACGGCACCGCAATCGTGACCGCGGCCGGCATGATCAATGCCCTGGAAATCGCTGGCAAAACCCTGCCGCAAGCCAAGATCGTGTGCCTGGGTGCCGGTGCTGCTGCCATCTCTTGCATGAAACTGCTGGTGAGCATGGGTGCCAACATCGAAAACATCTACATGGTTGACCGTACCGGTGTGATCCACTCCGGCCGTGACGACCTGAACCAGTACAAGGCCGTCTTCGCTCACGCGACCGACAAGCGCACCCTGGCAGACGCCCTGCAAGGTGCTGACGTGTTCGTCGGCTTGTCCGGCCCGAACCTGCTGAGCGCTGAAGGGCTGCTGTCGATGGCGCCGAATCCGATCGTGTTCGCTTGCTCGAACCCGGATCCGGAAATCTCCCCGGAGCTGGCCCACGCCACCCGTGACGACGTGATCATGGCCACCGGCCGTTCGGACTACCCGAACCAGGTCAACAACGTTCTGGGCTTCCCGTTCATCTTCCGTGGTGCCCTGGACGTTCGCGCCAAGCGCATCAACGAAGAAATGAAAGTGGCTGCGGCCAACGCCTTGCGCGAACTGGCCAAGCTGCCAGTGCCTCAGGAAGTATGCGACGCCTACGGCGGTATCAAGCTGGAATTCGGTCGTGAGTACATCATTCCGAAACCAATGGACGCCCGCCTGATCACCGTGATCTCCGATGCCGTGGCCAAGGCTGCGATCGAGACCGGCGTGGCAACCCTGCCGTATCCGAAGAACTACCCGCTCAAAAGCGTGGGTGACGTGTTCAACGGTTAAGAGCAGTCGCCCATAAAAAACCCAGCCAAGTGCTGGGTTTTTTTATGGGCTCAAAGCGGCAAGCTACAAGCTGCAAGTTAAAAGCAGGGGCATGCCACGAATTATGCTTGTGGCTTGCAGCTTGAAACTTGCAGCTGCTTCCCTAGAACAAATCGATCGGCGCCGCCTCATCCGCCGGTAGCGGGCTGCCTGGGGCATTGCCGTTGCCCAGCTCATTGCCCGTTGGCGGCGTATCTTCGACCTTGAACAGTTCGAAATAGGCCCCTGGCGTGCCTGGAGTGGCTGCACGGCCGCTGATCGGATCTACCCGCAGGCTCAGGATGCCTTCCGGCTCTGGCTGGGTGTGAGGCGGCAGGCCTTTGAGCGCGGCACCCATGAAGTTCATCCAGATGGGCAGGGCGACGGTGCCGCCAAACTCCTTGCGACCCAGGCTTTCGGGCTGGTCGAAGCCTGTCCAGACGGTGGTGACGTAATCGGCGTTGTAACCGGAGAACCAGGCGTCCTTGGATTCGTTGGTGGTACCGGTCTTGCCGGCAATATCGCCGCGGCCCAAGGCCAGCGCGCGACGGCCGGTACCGAGCTTGATCACGTCCTCCAGCATGCTGTTGAGGATGTAGGTCGTACGCCCATCGACAATGCGTTCAGCCACGGCAGGCGTTTGCGGGGCTGCTTGCGCGCCCGGTACCTGGCCAGGTGTTGCATTGACCGTAAAGGCTTCGGCGGCGGGTGCGGCGATACCGTCGGTCGCGACAGCGCCTTTTGGCACGCTGGGTGGGTTGGCAACGAACAGTGTGTCGCCATTGCGGCTTTCGATCTTGTCGATGATGTACGGGGTGATCTTGTAGCCACCGTTGGCAAAGGTACTCCAACCCGTGGCAATTTCCATCGGTGTCAGGGTTGCGGTACCCAGGGCCAGGGACAGGTTGGGTGGCAGATCCTGCTTGTTAAAGCCAAAGCGGGTGATGTAGTCGATAGTCTTGCCAACGCCCATCGCTTGCAGCAGGCGAATCGAAACCAGGTTGCGTGACTTGTAGAGCGCTTCACGCAGGCGGATCGGGCCGAGGAAGGTGTTGGTGTCGTTTTTCGGGCGCCAGACCTTGTCCAGGTATTCGTCGACAAACACGATCGGTGCGTCGTTCACCAGGCTGGACGCGGTGTAGCCGTTATCCAGTGCGGCACTGTAGACGAAAGGCTTGAAGCTCGAACCCGGCTGGCGCTTGGCCTGAAGGGCGCGGTTGTAGTTGCTTTGCTCAAAGGCGAAACCGCCGACCAGCGCGCGGATGGCGCCGTTTTGCGGATCAAGGGAGACCAGTGCGCCCTGAGCCTGCGGGATCTGGCTGAATTTCAGCGAATTGTCCGCCTGGCGTTGCACGCGAATCAGATCGCCGACCTGGGCCACATCCGAAGGCTGCTTGGGGTTTGGGCCCATGCTGTTGGTGTTCAGGAATGGGCGAGCCCATTTCATGGTGTCCCAGCTAACGTGTTCGCTGCCGGTGCGGGTCAGCACCTGCAGGCCGCTCTTGTCGACCTGGGTGACGATGGCCGGTTCAAGGCTGCTGATGGTGCGTTGCTTGGTCAGCTCGGTCGCCCAAGCCTCGCGCGTCTTGCCCGGCAGACGGGACTCGGGGCCCCGATAGCCGTGACGCTGGTCATAGGTCATCAAGCCTTCGTGGAGGGCGGTGTTGGCCATTTCCTGAAGGTTGCTCGGCACCGTGGTGGTGACGCGGAAACCTTCGGTGTACGCATCGCTGCCATAGCGGCCAACCATTTCGGCGCGGGCCATCTCGGCGATGTAGGGCGCGTTCACTTCTGGAGTCGGCACGTGATAGCTGGCGTTCAGCGGCTCGTTGACGGCAGTGGTGTAGTCGGCTTCGCTGATTTTGCCCAGCTTGTACATGCGCCCCAGGATCCAGTCGCGACGCTCCTTGCTGCGGGCCGGGTTGGCCAGCGGGTTGAATCGCGAAGGCGCTTTGGGCAGGCCGGCGATCATCGCCATCTGCGCCAGGCTGATGTCGCGAATCGACTTGCCGTAATACACCTGCGCCGCTGCCTCGATGCCGTAGGCGCGGTTGCCCAGGTAAATCTTGTTGACGTACAGCTCAAGGATTTCGTCTTTGGTCAGTTGCCGTTCGATCTGCAGGGCCAGGAGGATTTCTGTGGTTTTGCGCGAGAAACTGCGTTCGCTGGTCAGGAAGAAGTTCTTCGCCACCTGCATGGTGATGGTGCTGCCGCCGGACTGGATATGGCCGCTTTTGACCAGTTGAGTGGCGGCGCGCATCAGGCTGCTGGGATCGACGCCGTAGTGGTTGGCGAAGTTGTCGTCTTCAGCACTTAGTAACGCATTAATGAAATTGGGGGGAATGTCGGCGAAACGGATCGGTGTACGGCGCATTTCGCCAAACTCTGCGATCAACTTGTTGTCGCTGCTGTACACCCGCAAAGGAATCTGCAACTGGATGCTTCTCAGAGCCTCAACGGACGGCAAACCGGGGCTAAGGTAAAGAAACGCCCCACTCAGACCCAGAAGCAGTCCGCAGAATACGGCGACGATGGACCAACCGAAAAATTTCAGCAGACGAATCAAGGCTTTTGGACATCCAGGGCAAAAAATGAATTTGGCATCAGGGTTCAGGCTAAGGAGAACGACCCGCGCTTGAGAAAAAAGCGGAAAAAACGCTGGGCATTATAAGCATTTTTCCGTCCAAGGCGTTATTTGCGCTAGCTGTCAAGACGGGTGGATTGAACGCAACACCCGTTATGGAGTCCGTAACTCACGGAAAGTCATAGGGAATTGGTAGTGCTAGGACTCTTCAATAAAAAAGCCAGGTCGCTTCTGGGGATCGATATCAGCTCCACTTCGGTGAAGCTGCTGGAGCTGAGCCGCCAGGGCAATGGCTATAAGGTCGAGGCCTACGCGGTCGAGCCATTGCCCCTCAGTGCGGTCGTCGAGAAAAATATCGCCGAGCCCGATGGCGTGGCCCAGGCACTGTCGCGTGTGCTGGTCAAGGCCCGGACCAACCTAAAGAGCGCGGCGGTGGCCGTGGCGGGTTCGGCGGTGATCACCAAGACCATCGAGATGGATGCCGGCCTTACCGACGACGAGATGGAAGACCTGCTCAAGATCGAGGCCGACCAGTACATCCCTTATCCGTTGGACGAGGTCGCCATCGATTTCGAAGTCCAGGGTGCGTCAGCGCGCAATCCTGGTCGGGTCAATGTGCTGCTCGCCGCCTGTCGCAAGGAAAACGTCGAGGTCCGTGGGGCCGCCCTGGCGTTGGCGGGCTTGACTGCGCGCGTGGTCGACGTCGAAGCCCATGCCCTGGAGCGTTCTTTCGGTTTGCTCGAGAGTCAGCAGGGTGGGGCTCAAGGGCGTCTGGTGGCAGTGGTCGATATCGGGGCCACGATGACCACCCTGAGCGTGCTGCATGACGGGCGGATCATCTACACCCGCGAGCAATTGTTCGGTGGCCGCCAGCTCACGGAGGAAATTGGGCGCCGATATGGCCTGACCGCTGAGCAGGCAGGCCTGGCGAAGAAGCAGGGCGGTTTGCCGGATGATTATGTCAGCGAAGTGTTGCAGCCATTTCGAGAGGCGCTGGTGCAGCAAGTGTCGCGCTCATTGCAGTTCTTCTTCGCTTCGGGCCAACACAACGCGGTCGACCATATTCTGCTGGCGGGCGGTACCGCGTCAGTCCCCGGTCTGGACCGGATGATCGAGCAACAATTGGATACGCCCACGCAGGTGGTCAATCCGTTTTGCGACATGACGTTGGGCAGCAGGGTAAACGCCGCGGCCCTGGCCAGCGATGCGCCGGCGTTGATGATTGCCTGCGGGCTGGCCCTCAGGAGTTTCGACTGATGGCGCGGATCAATCTATTACCTTGGCGCGAAGAGCGGCGTGAAGAGCGGCGCAAGCGCTTTCTACTGGTGCTGGCGGGCGTACTGGTGGGGTCGGCAGGTGCATTGTTCGCCGCCAACCAGGTCATCAGCAGCGCTATCGAGCGGCAGATTGCGCGTAACGACTACATCGGCAAACAGATCGCCGTGGTCGACGAACGGATCAAGCAGATCAGCGATCTCAAGGCGCGTCGTCAACAATTGGTCGAGCGCATGCGCATCATCCAGGACCTGCAGGGCAATCGCCCGAACAGCGGGCGAATTTTTGATCAGCTGGCGCGGACCTTGCCCGATGAGGTTTATTTCACCGAAGTCAAAATGGCGGGCAAGACCTTGTCCATCACCGGTGCGGCGCAATCGAACAACCGTGTTTCAGACCTGATGCGAAACCTGGATGCGTCCGACTGGTTCGATGCGCCCAGCCTGACCGAAGTCAAGGCGACGACCGCGGGTCAACTGGACCAGGCCAACGTTTTTCAGTTGACCGTTCGTCAGAGCCAGGCTGCGACCGTGGAGGGTGGCGAATGAGTCCGTCCGAATGGTTCGAAGGGGTGCGCAGGATCGACATCAACGATCTGGACACCAGCAACATGGGGTCTTGGCCGCCTGCGATCAAAGTCCTGATGGGCATTGTGGTCGCGATTTTGGTGCTGTCGATCGGCTACAACTTTTCCACGAGTGAGCTTGAGAATCAGCTTGAACTCAAGCGCGAGGAGGAGTTGACCCTCAAGGAGCAATTTGCCAGCAAATCCCACATGGCGGCGAACCTGGAGCTCTACACCCAGCAGATGAAGGCGATGGAGAATTCGTTCGGCGTGCTGCTACGGCAACTGCCCAGCGACACCGAAGTCCCCGGTCTGCTGGAAGACATCACGCGAACGGGGCTGGGCAGCGGCCTGGAGTTCGAGGAGATCAAGCTGTTACCGGAGGTCGCCCAGCCGTTCTACATCGAACTGCCGATCCAGATCAAGGTTACCGGCGCCTATCACGACCTGGCCACTTTTGTCAGTGGCGTGGCCGGGTTGCCGCGTATTGTCACCCTGCATGATTTCGACCTGGCACCGGTCAATCCCGACGGCGGACCGAAATTGCGCATGAGCATACTGGCCAAGACTTACCGCTACAACGACAAGGGGCTGCATTGATGAGCTCGCTTCGTGGTAGTTCGATAGTGGTATTGATTGCCGTATTGGCAGGCTGTGGTGGTGGCGATGATTTCAGCGACCTGGACGCCTACATGAACGAAATGCGCCTGCGGGCGCCGGGCAAGATTGAACCAACGCCGACATTTCGGTCTTACCCGACATTCACCTACAACGCCGCCAACTTGCGCAGCCCGTTTTCCCCGCAGGTCAAAGTCGATCTGGCGCGCCAACAAGGTTCGCGCAACGTCAAGCCTGACCCCAATCGGGTCAAGCAGTACCTCGAGGGTTTCAATATCGAGCAGTTTGAAATGGTCGGCACGATCTCCAATGCGGCAGGCTCCTTTGCGTTGCTACGCGGCGCCGGTGGGGTGCATCGGCTGAAAGTCGGTGATTACCTGGGGCGTAACGACGGCCGGATAGTCGCCATCAGTGGCTCGCAAGTCGAAGTGGTCGAAATCGTTCCCGATGGCGAAGGTGCCTGGCTGGAGCGGCCGCGGACCCTTCCTTTGAAAGAGCATTCATAGTGGAACTCGAACAATGAACAGGATTCTCTCCGCCCTCGGAGTATCGCTATGGATAGCGTTGCTGTCGCCGATGGTACAAGCGGTCAACCTCAAGGCGCTGGATGTTGCCGCGCTGCCCGGGGACCGCGTCGAGTTGAAGCTGGTGTTCGACGAGCCACCTCCGACGCCCCGTGGCTACACGACGGACTCTCCCGCCAGGATTGCACTGGACCTGCCCGGTGTTGTCAGTCAGCTGGCGAGCAAGACCCGCGACCTGGGCAGTGGCAATGCCCGCAGCGCGACCGTGGTGGAGGCCAAGGATCGTGCGCGGCTGATCATCAATCTGACCCGGTTGAGCCCCTACGACTTTCGCGTCGAAGGCAATAACCTGTTTGTGGTCGTCGGGCAGGGTGGCAAAAGCCCGGCACCGAGAGCGGCTACCGCTGTTGTTCCGGCCCCGGCTCCGGCGCGCGCGGTTGCACCGGCAGGCAAGGCGATTCGTGCGGTGGATTTCCAGCGAGGTACCCAAGGGGAAGGCAATGTCGTTATCGACTTGTCGGATCCGTCCATTGCGCCAGATATTCAGGAGCGCGAAGGCAAGATCATTCTCGGCTTCGCCAGGACCCGATTGCCCGAGCCATTGCGTGTGCGCCTGGATGTGAAGGATTTCGCCACGCCGGTGCAATTCGTCAATGCCAGTGCCTCGGGAGACAAAGCGACCATCACAATCGAACCCAGCGGTGCCTTCGACTATTCGACCTACCAGACCGACAACAAGCTGACCGTCAGCGTTCGTCCGATGACGGTCGATGACCTGCAAAAGCGCAACGCCGATCAATATGCCTACAGCGGTGAAAAGCTCTCGCTTAATTTCCAGGACATCGACGTGCGCTCGGTGCTGCAGCTGATCGCCGATTTCACCAACCTGAATCTGGTCGCCAGCGACACGGTGCAGGGAGGCATTACCCTGCGCCTGCAAAATGTACCCTGGGACCAGGCGCTAGACCTTGTGTTGAAAACCAAGGGCCTGGACAAACGCAAGGTGGGCAATGTGCTGCTCGTCGCCCCGGCCGACGAAATCGCTGCCCGTGAACGCCAAGAGCTGGAGTCACAGAAGCAGATTGCCGACCTGGCGCCACTTCGTCGAGAACTGTTGCAGGTCAATTACGCCAAGGCGACCGATATCGCCAAACTGTTCCAGTCGGTGACCAATGCCGAGGTGAAAGCCGACGAGCGGGGCTCGATCACCGTTGATGAGCGCACCAACAACATCATTGCCTACCAGACCCAGGACCGGCTCGACGAACTGCGGCGAATCGTTGCGCAACTGGATATTCCGGTGCGTCAGGTGATGATCGAGGCGCGTATCGTCGAAGCCAACGTCGATTACGACAAGAGCCTCGGCGTGCGCTGGGGGGGCTCGATTCAGAACAAAGGCAACTGGAATGCCTCGGGAGTCGGTAACGGCACCAGCGACGGCGGCAGCTCGCCGTTCGTCGACCTGGGGGTCGCCAACAACACGTCGGGCATCGGCATCGCCTTCATCACGGACAACGTCTTGCTGGACCTTGAATTGTCGGCCATGGAAAAGACCGGTAATGGCGAAATCGTCTCGCAACCCAAGGTGGTCACCTCCGACAAGGAAACCGCGAAGATCCTCAAGGGCACCGAGATTCCCTATCAGGAAGCCAGCTCCAGCGGCGCTACTTCGGTCTCTTTCAAAGAGGCTTCGCTGTCGCTGGAGGTAACGCCGCAGATCACGCCGGACAACCGGATCATCATGGAGGTCAAGGTCACCAAGGACGAGCCGGACTACCTGAACAAGGTCCAGGATGTACCACCGATCAAGAAAAACGAGGTCAATGCCAAGGTCCTGGTCAACGATGGCGAGACCATCGTCATTGGCGGGGTTTTCTCAAATACTCAGAGCAAGGTCGTAGATAAGGTGCCATTTCTTGGCGATGTGCCGTATCTTGGCCGCCTTTTCCGGCGTGACGTGGTTTCGGAGAAAAAATCCGAGCTGTTGGTGTTTCTCACACCGCGTATCATGAATAACCAGGCGATTGCTGTGAGTCGTTGATTCTGTGCGAAATTTGATACTTGTAGGACCGATGGGGGCTGGAAAAAGCACCATCGGCCGTTTGCTGGCCAAAGAGCTGCGCTTGCCATTCAAAGATTCCGATAAGGAAATTGAATTACGCACGGGCGCGAATATCCCATGGATCTTCGACAAGGAAGGCGAACCAGGCTTTCGTGAGCGCGAGCAGGCAATGATTGCCGAGCTGTGCGATTACGACGGCGTGGTGCTGGCGACAGGCGGTGGCGCGGTCATGCGCGAAGCCAATCGTCGGGCGCTGCGCGCCGGCGGACGGGTGGTCTATCTGCATGCCTCCGTCGAGCAACAGGTCGGCCGCACGTCCCGCGACCGCAATCGGCCATTGTTGCGCACAGCCGATCCGGCCAAGACCCTCCGGGATCTGCTGGCGATCCGCGACCCCCTTTATCGGGAAATCGCCGATCTGGTGGTGGAAACCGATGAGCGACCGCCGCGGATGGTCGTGCTCGATATCCTGGAGCGTTTGCAGCAATTGCCGCCCCGTTAAAGCGTCGCTCGAAATGCGCTATCCTCGGCGTCTTGCCATGACCGCTCCAGGTTGTGGCGAACGGCCGACGAACGGCGTAACACCAGCGGTGGCCGTAGACATTCGTTAACTCAAGGCAGGTTGCCTGATTCCATCTTCACTGTGGGGACACATGCAGACACTCAAGGTCGATCTAGGCGAGCGCAGCTACCCGATTCATATTGGCGAAGGTTTGTTGGACCAGCCTGAGCTGCTGGCCCCGCATATTCGCGGACGGCAAGTGGCGATCATTTCCAATGAAACCGTCGCGCCGCTCTATCTCGAACGCCTGACCCGCAGCCTTGCGCAGTTCTCGGTGATTTCCGTGGTGCTGCCTGACGGCGAGGCCTTCAAGACCTGGGAAACCCTACAGCTGATTTTCGACGGTCTGCTGACCGCGCGGCACGATCGGCGCACCACGGTGATTGCCCTGGGCGGCGGCGTGATTGGCGACATGGCCGGTTTTGCGGCTGCCTGCTACCAGCGCGGTGTGGATTTCATCCAGGTTCCGACCACGCTGCTGTCGCAGGTCGACTCTTCGGTGGGTGGCAAGACCGGGATCAACCATCCGCTGGGCAAGAACATGGTCGGCGCCTTCTATCAGCCGAACGTCGTGCTGATTGACACCGCTTCCCTCAACACCCTGCCGGCCCGCGAGCTGTCCGCCGGCCTGGCCGAAGTCATCAAGTACGGGCTGATCTGCGATGAGCCGTTCCTGACCTGGCTCGAAGACAACGTCGACCGCCTGCGCAATCTGGATCAGCAAGCCCTGACTTATGCCATCGAGCGCTCCTGTGCGGCCAAGGCGGCCGTGGTCGGCGCCGACGAGAAGGAAACCGGTGTACGGGCAACGCTTAACCTGGGCCATACCTTCGGTCACGCCATCGAGACCCATATGGGCTATGGTGTCTGGCTGCATGGTGAAGCGGTCGCTGCTGGCACTGTAATGGCTCTGGAAATGTCCGCGCGCCTGGGCTGGATCAGCGAACAGGAGCGCGACCGCGGCATTCGCCTGTTCCAGCGCGCCGGCCTGCCGGTTGTTCCGCCTGAAGAGATGACGCCAGCCGATTTCCTCGAGCACATGGCAATTGACAAGAAAGTGATCGACGGTCGTTTGCGCCTGGTGCTGCTGCGCCACATGGGCGAAGCGGTAGTGACCGACGATTATCCGAAAGAGGTTCTACAGGCCACGCTGGGAGCGGATTACCGCGCCCTGGCTCAGCTTAAAGGTTAATAAGAGCGCGATGACTAGTTTGCATGCCGACGAGGCTTTCCTCGGCCACTACCAGTTGAATCATGACCCTTTTGCTCCACGGGTCCCTGGCTTCAAGTTTTTCCCTGCCCAGCGCAAGCCGGTGCTGGGGCAGTTGCACCATCTGGCGCGGTACAGCCAGTTGCTGTTGGTGGTCACAGGTCCGCACGGCAGTGGCAAAACCCTGCTGCGTCAGGCCCTGGTAGCCAGTACCAACAAGCAGACCGTGCAGAGCGTGGTGGTTTCCGCCCGTGGTGCGGGTGATTCGGCTGGTGTGTTGCGCCAGGTTGCCCAGGCACTGGACGTTGCCCAGGCCGAGGTCGGTGCAATCCTGAAACAGGTGGTGCAACTTGCCCTTACGGGGCAGGAAGTCTATCTGCTGGTCGACGATGCCGAGCAGCTCGACGAGTCCGCGCTTGAAGCCCTGATGGCCCTGGGCGCGGGTGCGCCGGAAGGCCGTCCGCATGTGTTCCTGTTCGGCGAGTCGTCGATGATCGCTCAGCTCGAGGCTTTGCAACTCGAGGAAGAACGCTTCCACGTCATCGAGCTGCAGCCTTACACCGAAGAGGAAACGCGTGAATACCTGGAGCAGCGGCTCGAAGGCGCCGGCCGGGGTATCGAACTTTTCACCGCAAATCAGATCTCTGATATTCACGAAAGCTCCGAGGGTTGGCCTGGCAACATCAATCAGGTTGCCCGCGATGCGATGATCGAAGCCATGATTGCCAGCCGCTCAGCGGTGAAGCGTCCAAGTATGGGGTTCAATATGCCGAAGAAACACGTATTGGCGATTTCCGCCGTCGTTGTGGTCGCGGTAGCCGCCGCCTGGTTGATGCCCGGTCGCAGCAAGGCACCGACCACGGGTGCGCCTGCCAACGAACAGGCGCAACTACCGCTCGGCCAGGGTTCGCAAGGCGGTGCACCGGCCGTTGAATTCGCCGGCAACAGCCAGCCCACGCCATTGCCGTTGGTCGGTAATTCGCAACCGGTCATGCGGGAACCGTTGGCTGAAGCGGCGGGAGGCATTACCGAGGGCGATGACGGCGTGCCGGTCGAGGGTTCCAGTGCAACGCCGCCGACCGTGACCACCATTGCACCGCCAGCCGGCGTTCCAGCCGGTCCTGCACCAACGCCAGCAGCCAAGCCGACGCCTGCATCGACCCAGGTCGCTACCGCCAAGCCAGCGCCTGCTCCGGTTGCCAAGCCGGCTCCGGCCCCGGCGCCAGCCAAGCCGGCCGCCGTTGCCGCCAAGCCGGCCGAGAAGCCTGCGACCGTCGCCAAGGCTGCCGGTGGTACCTGGTACGCAGGTCAGGCACCAGGTAACTACGTGGTGCAGATCCTCGGCACCAGCTCCGAAACGGCCGCGCAAAACTTCGTCAAGGAGCAGGGCGGCGAGTACCGTTATTTCAAGAAAGTCCTCAATGGCAAGCCGCTCTACGTCATCACCTACGGCAACTTCGCCAATCGTGATGCAGCCGTTTCCGCCATCAAGGCCTTGCCAGCGAAGGTTCAGGCTGGTAAACCTTGGCCTCGCACTGTCGCCAGCGTCCAACAGGAACTGGCAACAACTCGCTGAAGATTCGGCGGCCTTACCCAGGCCGCCTCTCCAAGCACCTCAAAATTTCTACAAGTGCGCGCAACCTTCCAGGCTGCGTGCCTTGTGGTGTCTGCGTCATAGTAGTCTTTGAGTCGTAGCGGTCAAAATTAAAAAAAGTTTTGACTAGCACAGCAGATCGCTTTAAACCTTTCACAAATGCGACATAGATTTGCGACATTTCGTCGCCAAATTTGTGAGGCCAAGTGTCGGTGTGTACAATGACCTCCCTTTTGCCCCCGCAAAGCTGGCGTACGTTCGGCGCGGATGGTAAGTGGTTGAATTGAAAAGAAATTTGCCTCGATAAGAGGCAGCCTGGTGAGAAAGTGTCTATGAAAGCAGGTCTGTACCAACCAGATGAATTCAAGGATAACTGCGGTTTCGGCCTGATTGCCCATATGCAGGGCGAGCCCAGTCATACCCTTTTGCAAACGGCCATCGAGGCCCTGACCTGTATGACCCACCGCGGTGGGATTAATGCTGACGGCAAGACCGGTGACGGTTGCGGTCTGCTGATTCAAAAGCCGGACGTGTTCCTGCGAGCCATCGCCCAGGAAACTTTCGGCGTCGAATTGCCCAAGCAATACGCTGTGGGCATGGTTTTCTTCAACCAGGATCCGGTCAAAGCCGAAGCCGCTCGCGAGAACATGAACCGCGAGATCGTGGCTGCCGGCCTGCAGTTGGTCGGCTGGCGCAAAGTGCCGATCGACACCAGCGTCCTCGGCCGCCTGGCCCTTGAGCGCCTGCCACAGATCGAGCAGGTGTTCATCGGTGGCGAAGGCCTGAGCGACCAGGACATGGCCGTCAAGCTGTTCACTTCCCGTCGTCGCTCATCGGTGTCCAACGCCGCCGATACCGACCACTATGTCTGCAGCTTTTCGCACAAGACCATTATCTATAAAGGCCTGATGATGCCGGCGGACCTGACCGCCTTCTATTCGGACCTGAGCGATGAGCGCCTGCAAACCTCGATTTGCGTGTTCCACCAGCGCTTCTCCACCAACACCCTGCCGAAATGGCCGCTGGCCCAACCGTTCCGCTTCCTGGCGCACAACGGCGAGATCAATACCATCACCGGCAACCGCAACTGGGCCGTGGCTCGTCGGACCAAGTTCACCAACGATCTGATGGATCTGGAAGAGCTCGGCCCACTGGTCAACCGCGTTGGTTCCGACTCCTCGAGCATGGACAACATGCTCGAGCTGATGGTCACCGGTGGCATCGACCTGTTCCGTGGCGTGCGGATGATCATTCCGCCTGCGTGGCAGAACGTCGAGACCATGGACCCGGACCTGCGTGCGTTCTACGAATACAACTCGATGCACATGGAACCGTGGGACGGCCCGGCCGGCGTGGTAATGACCGACGGTCGCTACGCGGTGTGCCTGCTCGATCGTAACGGTCTGCGTCCGGCGCGTTGGGTGACCACCAAGAACGGTTTCATCACCCTGGCGTCCGAAATCGGTGTCTGGAACTACCAGCCTGAAGACGTGATCGCCAAGGGCCGCGTTGGCCCGGGCCAGATCTTTGCAGTGGACACCGAGACCGGTCAGATCCTCGACACCGATGCCATCGATAACCGCCTCAAGTCCCGTCATCCGTACAAGCAATGGCTGCGCAAGAATGCCCTGCGCATCCAGGCGACCATGGAAGACAACGATCACGGTTCGGCCTTCTACGACGTCGATCAGCTCAAGCAATACATGAAGATGTACCAAGTCACGTTCGAAGAGCGCGACCAGGTGCTGCGTCCGCTCGGCGAACAAGGCTACGAAGCCGTGGGCTCGATGGGCGACGATACGCCGATGGCCGTGCTGTCCCAGCGCGTGCGCACGCCGTACGACTATTTCCGCCAGCAGTTCGCGCAGGTGACCAACCCGCCGATCGACCCGCTGCGCGAAGCCATCGTCATGTCGCTGGAAATCTGCCTCGGTGCCGAGCGCAACATCTTCCAGGAGTCGCCGGAACACGCGTCGCGCGTGATTCTCAGCTCGCCGGTCATTTCCCCGGCCAAGTGGCGCTCGCTGATGAACCTCGATCGTCCGGGCTTCGAACGCCAGAAAATCGACCTCAACTACGACGAAAGCATCGGCCTGGAAGCGGCGATCCGTAACGTTGCCGATCAGGCTGAAGAAGCTGTGCGCGCCGGTCGTACGCAGATCGTCCTGAGTGACCGTCACATTGCCCCGGGCAAGTTGCCGATCCACGCGTCCCTGGCTACCGGCGCGGTACACCACCGCCTGACCGAGAAAGGCCTGCGTTGCGACTCCAACATCCTGGTGGAAACCGCGACTGCTCGCGATCCACATCACTTCGCCGTGTTGATCGGTTTCGGTGCCTCTGCCGTTTATCCGTTCCTGGCCTATGAAGTGCTGGGCGACCTGATCCGTACCGGTGAAGTGCTGGGCGACCTCTACGAGGTGTTCAAGAACTACCGTAAGGGCATCACCAAAGGCCTGCTCAAGATCCTGTCGAAGATGGGTATCTCGACCATCACCTCCTATCGCGGAGCACAATTGTTCGAAGCGATCGGCCTGTCCGAGGAAGTTTGCAACCTGAGCTTCAAGGGCGTGCCAAGCCGTATCAAGGGCGCGCGTTTCGTCGACATCGAAGCCGAGCAGAAAGCCCTGGCCACCGAAGCCTGGAGTCCGCGCAAGCCGATCCAGCAAGGCGGTCTGCTGAAGTTCGTCCACGGTGGCGAATATCACGCGTACAACCCGGACGTGGTCAACACCCTGCAGGCCGCTGTGCAGCAGGGCGACTACAGCAAGTTCAAGGAATACACCTCGCTGGTGGACAACCGCCCGGTGTCGATGATCCGTGACCTGCTGAAGGTGAAAACCCTCGACACGCCGCTGGACATCAGCGAAATCGAACCGCTGGAATCGGTGCTCAAGCGCTTCGACTCCGCCGGTATCTCCCTGGGCGCCCTGTCGCCGGAAGCTCACGAAGCCCTGGCCGAAGCCATGAACCGCCTCGGTGCGCGCTCCAACTCCGGCGAAGGCGGCGAAGACCCGGCGCGCTACGGCACCATCAAGAGCTCGAAAATCAAGCAGGTTGCTACCGGCCGTTTTGGTGTGACCCCGGAATACCTGGTCAACGCCGAGGTGCTGCAGATCAAGGTTGCCCAAGGCGCCAAGCCGGGCGAAGGTGGTCAACTGCCAGGGGGCAAGGTTAACGGCCTGATCGCCAAGCTGCGTTACGCAGTGCCAGGCGTGACCCTGATTTCGCCACCGCCGCACCACGACATCTATTCGATCGAAGACTTGTCGCAGCTGATTTTCGACCTCAAGCAAGTCAACCCGAAGGCGCTGGTCTCGGTGAAGCTGGTCGCAGAAGCGGGTGTAGGTACTATCGCCGCTGGTGTGGCCAAGGCCTATGCCGACCTGATCACCATCTCCGGCTACGACGGCGGTACCGGTGCATCGCCGCTGACCTCGATCAAATACGCGGGCGCTCCGTGGGAACTCGGCCTGGCCGAAACTCACCAGACCCTGCGCGGCAACGACCTGCGCGGCAAGGTCCGGGTGCAGACCGACGGCGGCCTGAAGACCGGCCTCGACGTGATCAAGGCGGCCATCCTCGGCGCTGAAAGCTTCGGCTTCGGCACCGCGCCAATGATCGCCCTGGGTTGCAAATACCTGCGTATCTGCCACCTGAACAATTGCGCCACCGGTGTCGCGACCCAGAACGAGAAGTTGCGCAAGGATCACTACATCGGCACCGTCGACATGGTGGTGAACTTCTTCACCTACGTCGCCATCGAGACCCGTGAGTGGCTGGCCAAGCTGGGCGTGCGCTCCCTCGAAGAGCTGATTGGTCGTACCGATCTGCTGGAAGTGCTCGAAGGCCAGACCGCCAAACAGCATCATCTCGACCTGACTCCGTTGCTGGGCAGCGATCACGTGCCAGCGGACAAGCCACAGTTCTGCGGTGTAGAGCGTAACCCGCCGTTCGACAAGGGCCTGCTGGCAGAAAAAATGGTCGACATGGCCACCTCGGCGATCAACGACAAGAGCGGCGCGGAGTTCGAGCTGGATATCTGCAACTGCGACCGCTCCATCGGCGCGCGGATCTCCGGCGATATCGCCCGTAAGCACGGCAACCAGGGCATGGCCAATGCGCCAATCACCTTCCGCTTCAAGGGCACGGCTGGTCAGAGCTTCGGTGTGTGGAACGCCGGCGGCCTGAACATGTACCTGGAAGGCGACGCCAACGACTACGTCGGCAAGGGCATGACCGGCGGCAAGCTGGTGATCGTTCCGCCAAAAGGCAGCATCTACAAGACCCAGGACAGTGCCATCATCGGCAACACCTGCCTGTACGGCGCCACTGGCGGCAAGTTGTTCGCCGCCGGTACTGCGGGTGAGCGTTTCGCCGTGCGTAACTCCGGTGCCCACACCGTCGTGGAAGGCACTGGCGATCACTGCTGCGAGTACATGACCGGTGGTTTCGTCTGCGTCTTGGGCAAGACCGGTTACAACTTCGGCTCTGGCATGACCGGCGGTTTCGCCTACGTGCTCGACCAGGACAACACCTTCGTTGACCGGGTCAACCACGAACTGGTGGAAATCCAGCGGATCAGCGGCGAGGCGATGGAAGCCTACCGTAGCCATTTGCAACGCGTGCTGAACGAGTACGTCGAGGAAACGGACAGCGAGTGGGGTCGTGAACTCGCCGAGAACCTCGACGATTACGTGCGCCGTTTCTGGTTGGTCAAGCCCAAGGCTGCCTCCCTGAAGTCGTTGCTTTCCAGCACCCGTGCCAACCCGCAGTGATATGCGCCTGAAGAGTTTGATGAGGTTTTAAAATGGCTGAACGTCTGAATAATGACTTCCAGTTCATCGAGGTCGGGCGCAAGGATCCGAAGAAGAAACTGTTGCGTCAACGCAAGAAAGAGTTCGTGGAAATCTACGAACCGTTCAAACCCCAGCAGTCGGCCGACCAGGCCCACCGCTGCCTGGGTTGCGGCAACCCGTATTGCGAATGGAAGTGCCCGGTGCACAACTTCATTCCCAACTGGCTGAAACTGGTGGCCGAGGGCAACATCCTCGCCGCCGCCGAGCTGTCGCACCAGACCAACACCCTGCCGGAAGTCTGCGGCCGGGTGTGCCCGCAGGACCGTCTGTGCGAGGGTGCCTGCACCCTGAACGACGGCTTCGGCGCGGCGACCATCGGT